>CACEBP010000010.1 GCA_902557785.1 uncultured Pelagibacteraceae bacterium
AGGGTGATTTACCAACCCCACTTAGATCAAACAAATCAATACTTTCTTGCTTATTGAAAATCTCTTTATCTTTATAAGACCATCCTAATCTTAATAAATAATTTCTTAATGCATCTGAAATAATTCCAATTTTTACATAATCTTCAAGTGTAGAGGCATTATCTCTTTTGGATAATTTTTTCCCTTGTTCACTATGAATTAGCGGAATATGAGCAAAGTAAGGAACTTCCCAGCCCATGGCGTCATAGATTTGTTTTTGTTTAAAAGAATTAATCATATGATCATCACCTCTTATTACATGAGTAATTTTCATCTCATGGTCATCAACTGTTGCCGATAATTGATATGTCGGTGATTTGTCTTTTCTTAATATTACAAAGTCTTCAATTGTAGAATTAGAGATATTCCTCTCTCCTTGAACTAGATCTTTTATAATTGTGTTTCCTGAAATTTTACTCTTAAACCTTATTACTGGTTTTACACCCTTTGGAATTTTAAGTTCTTTAGCTTCTCTCCATTTTCTATTATAAACATACGGTATACCTTGTTTTTTACATTTCTCTTTTTGTTCATTTATCTCTTCCTCAGTACAATAGCATTCATAGGCAAAACCTTTTTTAATAAGTTCTTCGGCAACTGCAACATGTTTATCAATATTTTTAGATTGAATATATTCTTCACCATCATGCTCAATTCCCAACCAAGACAATGATGAAATAATTTGTTTTTTAAATTCGTCTTTTGATCTTTCTTTATCTGTATCTTCAATTCTTAAGAAATATTTACCTTTGTTTTTCTTAGCTAACAGCCAATTAAATAATGCTGTTCGAACACCACCAATGTGGAGAGGCCCTGTAGGAGAGGGCGCAAACCTACAATTAAAAGACATTTTTATTAATTAGACTATTTTAGTGAAAGTTTCTATATAAAGAAACAAGTTTACCTTGAATTTTTATTCTATTCGCAGCGTAGATTTTTGTACCGTAGTTTCTATTTGCAGCTTCTAGAGCAATTGTGTTTCCTTTTTTTCTAATTCTTTTTAAAGTTGCCTCTTGGTCATCAATTAAAACAACCGCAATCTGACCACTATCTACATTTGAAGTTTTCTTAACGATTACTGTATCACCATCATTGATACCAGCTTCAATCATAGAGTCGCCTTTAACTTTTAATCCATAGTGCTCACCATTATTTTGCAAATCTTCAGGTAAAGCTACTCGATCAACTTCTTGTTGAATTGCCTCAATAGGAGTTCCAGCTGCAATACTTCCTAAAACAGATACATCAGTTGATTTCGTTTTTTCTTTATCTAAACCACCTTTAATAACACTTGGTGTAAAAGTATTAAAAATATCATTAGCGCTTGCATTTTCTGGCAATTTAACAACTTCTAAAGCTCTAGCTTTATGAGCTAATCTTTTTACAAATCCTCGCTCTTCTAAAGCTGATATTAATCTATGAATTCCTGATTTCGACTTAAGGTTGAGTGAATTTTTCATCTCTTCATATGACGGAGAAATTCCAGAAGATCTGATCTTCTTATTAATGAATATTAGTAAGTTTTTTTGTTTTTTTGTAAGCATAGAACAAACCTCGTACATATATGTTCTATAAAAGTTCTATTTAAATTACAACTTTAAATAAGCCCTTATTTTATTGAATTATTTGAGTAAATTTTTTTAATAACTCAGCAGGATTGTTAGATTTTAAGAGTGATTCTCCAATTAAAAAATTTTTAATTCCTGTCTTTTCATAAATATATTTAGCATCAGACTCATTTTTAATTCCACTTTCTGAAATAATTGGTCCTTTATGTTCTTTTAAAGTTTCAAAAATTGATATCGTATTATTTAATGAGATATCTAATGTTTTTAAATTTCTATTATTTATCCCAATTAAAGCATTTTCATATTTTAAAGCATTTTCAGCTTCTTTATTATCATGAACCTCAACTATCACTGAAAGTTTATGTCTTATTGCTTCAGCATAAATTTCATCTACCAGTTTACTATCTAAAGCAGCGACTATGATTAAAATACAATCACTACCATAACTTTTAGATAATGCGATTTGATAAGGATCAATAAAAAAATCTTTAGCTAAAATAGGAATTTTAAAATTTTTTTTTATATCTCTTATATAATCAAGTTTACCGAGAAAATGCTTTTCTTCGGTTAAAACCGAAAGACAGGTAGCACCGTTATCTATGTACATCTTTGCTATATTAAGATGATTAAAATCTTTTACTAATTCTCCAGCAGAAGGGCTAGCTTTTTTTATCTCTGTTATCAGTGATGCCCCTTTATTTTTGTTTATAACTTCTTTAAAATTTAAAAAGTTGTTTAAAGATTTAATTATTTTCTCTATAGAATCTAAAGAATGTATCTTTTTAGTTTCTTTTAAAGACTCTTTTTTATCCTCGATAATTTTATCTAAAAAATTAGCCATTATTTTGATTGTAATTTCATTAAATAATTGAAAACTTTACCAGAATTTAGGTGTTTAGTGGCCTTATTAAAAGCATTTTTAAAATCGTTTTCTTTTCCTGAAACAATTAATCCAGCTGCAGTATTTAAAGCAACGGATTGCGAGAACTCATTAGAAGTTCCTTTATAAATATCTATAATTTTATCAGCATTGTAATCTGCATTTTTTCCTTTTAAATTTTCTTTATCACCTTCACTTATACCAAAATTTTTTGGATCAATTATAAATTCATTTATTGTACCATCTTTTAATTCAACAACATTAGTTTTTGCAAAAGGCGAAATCTCATCCATTCCGTCATTACTATGAACAATAAAAGCGTGAAGAACATTGTTTTCTTTTAAAGCTTCTGCAAAAGGTCTCATCCATTTTTTGTCGAAAACACCTATTACTTGTCTTTTAACTTGGGCTGGACTACTTAATGGACCAATTAAGTTAAAAATAGTTTTTTTGCCCATTTTTTTTCTGGCAGGTCCAACATGTTTCATGGCCAAGTGATAATTTGGAGCAAACATAAAAGCAAAATTCAAGTTTTTAATACTTTCTTCCGCTTCATTTGGTTTTAAATTAATATTAATTTTTAAAGCTTCCAAAACATCTGCCGAACCACAATTAGATGAAACAGCTTTATTACCATGTTTTGCTACCTTAACTCCCATACTAGCTAATACAATTGCAGCGGCTGTTGAAATATTTAAAGAATTTTGACCATCTCCGCCCGTTCCACAAGTATCAATAGTATTTGGATCACAAGAAACTTTTGTTGCTTTTTCCCTTAAAACAAAGATACCACCGGCTAACTCATCTTTTGTTTCACCTTTTTTTATTAAAGCTTCTAGAATTTCAATAATTTGATTTTCTGCGTGTTTGCCCTCCATTAAATCTGAAAATAGAGATCTGCTATCTTCAAATGAAAGGTTTTGACCTTTTTTTAATTTAGCTGCTATATCAGACATATTAATTAGTGATAAAATTTTTTATTAATTTCATACCCACTTTAGTATTTATACTCTCAGGATGAAACTGAAACCCATGAATATCATAGTCTTTATGCATTAACCCCATAATTGTCTTATTTTTAGTTTCTGCAGTAATTATCAAGTCTTTTGGGAACTTTTTACGCTCTACAACAAGGCTGTGATATCTCGTGGCTTCAAAATTATTTTTTATATTTCTAAAAAGACCTATTCTTTGATGCTTAATTTCACTAGTTTTTCCATGCATTAAATTTTTTGCTCTCACAATTTTTCCTCCAAAAACCTGACCAATGATTTGATGACCTAAACATACCCCTAGAATAGGTATTTTCTGATGAACTTCTTTTACAATTTTTAAACAATTACCAGCCTGATTTGGATTACCTGGTCCAGGTGTAATAACAATCTTATTGTATTTTTTTCTTAAAATCGTTTTACCATCAATTTTATCATTTCTAAGAACCTCGACATTCTTTTTAAAATTAGAAATGTAATGATATAAATTATAAGTGAAGCTATCGTAGTTATCTATTAATAAAATTTTCATTTAATCGACTGCCTTCATTAATGCTTTAGCTTTATTTACAGTTTCAGTATACTCTTTTTCAGGTTTACTATCAGCAACTACACCAGCGCCAGCTTGTACATAAAATTTTTTATTTTTAATTAAGGCTGTTCTTAAAGCAATACACGTATCAAATTCACCATCAGGAGTGAAATAACCAATGCCTCCTGCGTATAACTTTCTTTTATTTTTCTCTAATTCATCAATGATTTCCATAGCTCTAATTTTAGGAGCGCCACTTACCGTGCCTGCAGGAAAGCCTGATAATAAAGTTTCAAACATCGAGAATTTATTATTAAATTTACCTACGACATTTGAGACAATGTGCATTACATGAGAATATTTTTCGACTTTAAACTTTTCAGTTACTTTTACTGTACCTACTTTTGAAACTTTTCCCACATCATTTCTTCCCAGATCTAATAACATTAAATGCTCCGCTAATTCTTTTTTATCTTTTAAAAGATCTAATTCGTATTTTTTATCCTCTTTGCTATTTTTTCCTCTAGGTCTAGTACCAGCGATTGGCCTAATTGTTACCTCACCATTTCTAAGTCTTACTAATATTTCTGGACTGCTACCTAAAATATTAAAATCTTTGTAATTGAAATAAAACATAAAAGGTGAGGGATTTGATTTTCTTAAATGATTATAAATTTCTATAGGTGTTTTATTTATTTTTCTCTCAAATCTTTGACTTAATACAACTTGAAAAATGTCCCCTTTTTCTATGTATGTCTTTGCTTTTTTAACAAGAGATTTAAATTTTTCTTTTGAAGTATTAGATTTTATTAAGTTTTTGTTGGATTTAAATGTAAATTGTTCTGGGAATGTTATTTTTTCAAAATCTTCATATATATCAAATCTCTTAATTATTGAATTATATTCCTCATCGTAGTTTTTAATTTTGGTATCTGCATAAACATTTTCAATATAAAAAATCTTTTTTATAACATTATCATAAATAACTAAATTTTTAGGTCTTGATAATCTTACATCAGGTACTTTAAGATCATCTTTACAGTTGTTGGGTATTTTTTCTATATAACGGATAACATCATAAGAAAAATAGCCTACAAGCATCGAAGACATTGAAGGTAATTGATTTGGAATTTTTACCTTAAATTCTTTAATAAGTTTATTTAAATACTTTAATGGATCAGATTTAATTTTAGTTTTTTTATCCGAACTATTAATTGTAATAATGTCCTTATTAATATCCCATATTTTATCAGGATTAAGACCAATTATTGTATATCGACCTTTAATTGTTCCTTTTTCAACTGACTCAAAAATAAAGCTGTTTTTTTCAGCTAGGAGAAATCTAAATAAGTTTTCAACCTTGTAATATTGATTACAAGATCTCGATCTAAATAAAATTTGATGTTTTTTTTTAGAATGATTATTTTTAAATTCTTTAAAACTTAAGTTTATCTTCATTGAAATGAATTTTTGACACGATCTACAGTTCTTTGATTAACCTCAACTTTATACTTCTGATTAGCATTTTCGTCATAAGATTGATATATTTTGTTAATCAAGTTTAAGCGTGCCTTAGCTTCGTATTGCTCAAATTCATTACCATTTTTATCTAGTTTTTTATATTCAGTATTTTTTGTTGATATTAAAAAACTTTTGGTCAGTGTGTTGTTAGTTAAAAGGTTAATTTCACCATTTTTAGTTAAAAAAATTTGCTTAACTAAACCTTCACTAAATATATCGTTTTGTTTTAAATTAGAGATTTTATAATCTTTAACAACTAATCCATTATCATTAGCAAATTTTTTATAATTATCGCCATCAAAAGCTCCTAAACTTATTTCTTTAGCTAATGATGTGTTATTTTTAATTTTTTCTTTAAAACTTAGTTGGGCATTGAGTGCTTCTAAAACTTCAGGATCACTCATTGATTTATTCTTTTTTTCTTCATCCTTAATCTCGGCTAAATAATATTTACTATCTATATTAATTACTTCAGGAGACCGAGGCATCTTGATATTATATATTTTTTTGAAGAGATTATCCGACAAGTTCTCTATTTTGTTTTTGTCTTCATTTTCCTTTTTTGCATTAATTTTATTGAATTCAACAACCTTTAAATTATTTGCTTTTGCTGTTTCTTCAAAAGATTGTCCGTCTAAAACATTGTTTTCAATTTTATCCAATTGTTTAAAAAAATTTTTATTATACTCTTTACTTCCACCAATTAATTCTGGCTTAATTTCTGCGTATCTTATTGATTTAAGTTCAGAAAAAAACATATTCTTATTTCTTTCGTAAAGATCTTTAATACTTTCTTGTGAGGGTTTGTTTTTTGAGTGATACTTATCTAAATCTATATACTGAATTGTTTTAGATTGATTTTCTTTTCTAAATTCTTTTTCTACTAGAATTTCAGGGATAACAATTCCTCCCGCCAAAGAACTTAAAAACTGCCTTCTTTTTTCTTGCTCGACAATATTAGCTTCAAATTGAGGAGCCGTAATTCCGCTTTTTATTAAAAATTTTTCATACTCAGTTCTTGAGAACTTATTATCTTTAAAAAATGTTTTGTCATTTTTTATTATATTTCTCAGAGCATTATCATTTACTACAATACCAAGTTTTTCAATTTCTAAAGACATAACTTTTTTACCAATATAATCAGATAAAATTTGTTCGATCAGATCTGTCTTAGATAAATTTTTAACCTGTTCTTCATTTAAATTTAACCGATTAACATAATTAATAAATTCTTGAGTGCTAATTTTATTAGAATCTACAGTTGCAATAACGTTCTGATTTCCACCCCGAAATACATCGCCCATTCCCCAGAAAACAAAAGGCAGAATGATTATGCCCACCAGAAGCT
The DNA here is from genome assembly GCA_902557785.1 of uncultured Pelagibacteraceae bacterium. Classification (GTDB taxonomy): domain Bacteria; phylum Pseudomonadota; class Alphaproteobacteria; order Pelagibacterales; family Pelagibacteraceae; genus Pelagilacustribacter. The sequence continues at coordinate 6,881 of CACEBP010000010.1, forward strand.
TAAGAAAAAAAGATTTTGATAATTTACCTATTGATGTTGCCATAATATTAATTTAATAAGTCCAAAATTATACACCTATAGATTAAAATTTAATTTAAGGCAAATTATGAGATATTTTATTGGCAATTGGAAAATGTTTGGTGTGCCTAAATCCGTTAATATTCTTAACAAAATTAATTCTTACTACTCTAGAGATAAAAATAGAAACAAATACAGAGTAGTAATTACTCCTCCCTACACGCTAATTGAAAGCTATTCTAGACATTTTAAAAATAAGAGGGTTACGATAGGTGCTCAAAATTGCTATCAGAAAGAACATTTCTCTTCAAATACTGCTGCCATAAGCCCTTACATGCTTAAGAGCGTAGGCGCTAATTACACTTTAGTTGGCCATTCCGACAATAGAGGAGAGGGTGATACTGATCCGATGCTTAAGGATAAAGTTAGATATGCTATTAAAAATAATTTAAAAGTAGTTTTTTGTATTGGAGAAAACAAAATAGAGAAAAAAAATAAAAAAACACTTAGTGTTTTAAAAAAACAATTAACGAGGGTTTTAGAAAAAAAATTCGATAAAAATAAATTAATTATTGCATATGAGCCTATTTGGTCTATTGGAACAGGGAAAATTCCTCTAGCTAAGGAATTAAAAAAAACCACAATTTATATAAAAAAAATTTTAAAAGAAATATTTAAAAAAGATAGTCCCCCAGTGCTATATGGTGGTTCTGTAGATGGAAGTAACGTTGAGATGTTTAAAGAAATAAAAGAAATAGATGGTTTTTTAATAGGTGGGGCTTCAAAAACCTCAAAAAAATTTATTGATATAATAAAAAATTACTATAGATAATTCCCATGGAAAGTTTACTTATATTTGTCAACATTGCTTTAGCAGTAGTCTTGGTCATTGTGATTTTATTACAAAGATCTGAGGGCGGCGCTTTAGGTTTAGGTGTTTCACAGGACAATTTCACATCAGCGAGATCAGTAGGGACATTCTTAACTAAATTTACTTCAATCGTCGCCGCTTTATTTATCATTTGCAGTATAGCCATTGTTGCTATTTCAAGAGATGAATTTCGTGAAACCCAATCAGTTTTAGAAAAAGAGGAAGAAGAAAATTCAAACCTTCCACAAATACCACAGTCTAAGTAATTAAGTCTTTGTAATTCGCAATTTATAAAGTATAACATACTTCCATGGCGCGATATATATTCGTAACTGGCGGCGTGGTCTCATCTTTAGGTAAAGGATTATCATCAGCTTCACTAGCTTACTTGCTTCAATCTAGAGGATATAAAGTTAGAATTAGAAAACTAGATCCATATTTAAATGTAGATCCTGGAACTATGAGCCCCTTTCAACACGGAGAAGTTTTTGTTACTGATGATGGAGCGGAGACAGACTTAGATCTTGGACATTATGAGAGATTTTCAGGCATTTCAGCAAAAAAATCTGACAATATAACTACCGGAAAAATTTATAGTGACGTTATAAAAAGAGAGCGTCAAGGAAAATACTTAGGTAAAACAGTTCAAGTTATTCCCCATATAACCAATAGAATTAAAGAATTTATAAAACATGATGTAGCTAAAGAGGATTTTGTTATTTGTGAAATAGGAGGAACCGTAGGTGATATTGAAAGTCTCCCATTTTTAGAAGCTATAAGACAGTTTTCTAATGAAACGGGTAGAAAAAATACTTTATTTATTCACCTTACCTTAGTTCCTTACATGAAAGCTTCTGATGAAATTAAAACAAAACCAACTCAACATTCTGTAAAAGAGTTAAGAAGCATAGGTATTCAACCTGATATCATTATTTGTAGGTCAGAAAGATCAATACCACTAGATCAAAGAAAAAAGATTTCATTATTTTGCAATGTTTCTATAGAAGATGTAATAGAAACAGTGGATGTAAAAACAATTTATGAGGCTCCAATTAGTTTTAATAAGGAAAAGTTAGACGAAAGAGTCTTAAAATTTTTCAAAATTAAAACTAGAAAAAAAGTTAATCTAAATCCATGGAAAAAAATTACAAATTTAGTTTTAAATAATAAAAACAAAGTAAATATTGCTGTTATTGGTAAATATGTCGAATTGAAAGATGCTTATAAATCACTGGATGAGGCCTTAACTCATGGAGGAATAGCAAATAATCTAAAAGTGAATTTAGTTAGAATTGAGTCTGATTATTTAAATCCTAAGGATATTAAAAATAAATTGATAGGGGTTTCAGGAATTTTAATTCCTGGTGGGTTTGGCAAAAGAGGAACAGAGGGAAAGATCGCAGCAATTACATATGCAAGAAATCATAATGTTCCTTTTCTGGGTATCTGTTTTGGAATGCAGATGGCAGTAATAGAATTTGCTAGAAATAGATTAAATATTAAAAAAGCGACATCTAGTGAATTTGGCCCATCAAAAGCATCTGTTGTCGGTTTAATGAGTGAATGGATAAAAGATGGAAAAAAGTTTAAAGGTACTGACAAAGACTTAGGAGGTACGATGAGACTTGGTAGCTATGAGGCTAAACTTAAAAAAGGATCACTTATAAGTAAAATTTATAATTCCATAAAAATTAATGAAAGACACAGGCATAGATATGAAGTAAATATAAATTTTAAAGATAAATTTGAAAAAAAAGGCATGATATTTTCAGGTTTATCTCCAGATTTAAAACTACCCGAAATAATAGAATTGCAAAATCACCCTTGGTTTATTGGAGTTCAGTTTCACCCAGAATTTAAATCTAGACCTTTAGCTCCACATCCTTTATTCTCAGCATTTATAAAAGCCGCAAAAACTAAATCGAAAAAAAATGCCAAATCATAAAGTAAAATGCTCTAATTTTGAAATTTCTAATGATAAGCCATTTACTTTGATTGCAGGACCTTGTCAGCTAGAAAATGAAGAACATGCTTTAGAGATTTCTTCAGAACTTAAAAAAATCACAAGGTCTCTCGGAATTAATTTAATTTATAAAACCTCATTTGATAAAGCTAACAGGACAAGCCTTAAAGGTAAAAGAGGTATGGGCTTAGAAAAATCTTTACCAATATTTGACAAAATTAGAAAAGAAGTGGGATTACCTGTATTAACGGATGTCCACACCGCAGAGCAATGTTCATTAGTTGCCGAGCACGTTGATGTTTTACAAATCCCTGCATTTCTTTGCCGTCAAACAGATTTACTAGTTGCTGCTGCTAAAACTGGAAAAATAATAAATGTAAAAAAAGGGCAATTTTTAGCGCCATGGGATATGGAGAATGTTATAAAAAAAATTGAAAACTCGGGAAATAAAAATATTTTAATAACAGAAAGAGGCGCTAGTTTTGGTTATAACACTCTTGTTTCAGATATGAGAGCTTTACCTATAATGTCAAAATTTGGTTTTCCAATTGTATTTGATGCAACTCATTCAGTGCAACAACCAGGAGGCATGGGAGAAAAAAGCGGCGGACAAAGAGAGTTTGTTCCTTATTTAGCTCGAGCCGCAATAGCTGTTGGAGTTGGAGCAATTTTTATGGAAACACATGAAGATCCCGACAATGCGCCATCAGATGGTCCAAATATGGTGCCATTAAATGAAGTAAAAGCATTATTAAAAAAATTAACTGAAATAGATAAGTTAGTTAAATAAAAAGAATGGCAAAAATCAAAAGTGTTAAAGGGCGACAAGTTTTTGATAGTAGAGGCAATCCTACTGTTGAAGCTGAAATCTTTTTAGATGATGGTTCTTCAGCTGCTGCAATATCGCCATCTGGTGCTTCTACCGGCGCATTCGAAGCTCACGAATTAAGAGACAAAGAACAAGATAAATTTTTAGGCAAAAGTGTTAATACTGCAGTTCAAAATATAAATAGTAAAATTTCAAATAAACTCAAAAACTTAGACCTCAGTCATCAAGAAAAAATCGATAAAATTTTAATAGAGCTAGATGGAAGTGAAAATAAGACTAACCTAGGCGCAAATGCAACATTGGCAGTTTCATTAGCCTACGCAAAGTGTACAGCGATCGCAAATAAACAATCGCTTTATAAAAGTTTAGGTAAGTCTTACTCTCTACCTATACCATTGATGAATATTATTAACGGCGGTGCACATGCTGATAATGATTTAAATATTCAAGAATTTATGATTAGACCCGACTCTGCAAAAAATTTTACAGATGCGATAGAAAAATGCTTTCTTGTAATACAAAATTTAAAAAAACTATTACAATCTAAAAAGATGTTGACGAATGTTGGAGATGAAGGTGGATTTGCTCCATCAATTAATTCTAATGAAGAAGCTTTAGACTTAATAGTTCAAGCTATTGAAAAATCAAAATTAAAACCAGGAAATGACGTTGTAATTTGTTTGGATGTTGCTGCAAATGAACTTATGAATAAAAAAGGAGAATATTCAGTTCAATCATCTAACTTTCTGTCTGTAGATGATGTTGTAAGCTATTACAAAAAATTAACATCCAGCTATCCGATCAAATCTATTGAAGATCCATTTGCAGAAGAAGATTGGCAATCATGGAAAAAAATTACATCTGCAATAGGGAATAATGTCCAAATTGTTGGAGATGATTTATTTGTAACGAATTCTAAAAGATTAGAAAAAGGTATTAAAGAAAAATCTGCTAATAGTATTTTAGTAAAACCTAATCAAATTGGAACTTTGACTGAAACTCTAGAAGTAATTTCAATGGCAAAAAAAGCAAATTTCAGCACTATCATTTCACACAGATCTGGAGACACAGAAGATACGTTTATAGCTGATTTGGCGGTGGCCACTATGTCTTCTCAAATTAAAACAGGTTCATTAGCAAGATCCGAAAGAGTAGCTAAATACAACAGATTATTACGCGTCGAAGAAGAACTTGGCAATCAGGTCAAAATGGCTAAAATCTAATTAATGAGACTAATTGAAAGTTTAAAACAAAAGAAATTTCTTTTATTCAATATTTTTTTTACCCTCTATATTGGCATAAATCTAATTGGAGGTGAAAGAGGGTTGATTTCATATTTTGATAAAAAAAGCACTTATGAAAAATTGATGGAAGAAGAAAAGGTTTTGACAGCAAAATTAAAAAATTTGGACCATAAAATTTCATTGATAAACAAAAATGACCCTGATTATTTAGATATGCTATACAGACAGAAATTTAACTATGTGACTGAGGATGAGATAATAATTAAATTAAAATGAGTGAAAAACCAAGACATCCAGAAAAAGTAAATAAACCGATTAATCCAATAAAAAAAAAACCTGATTGGATAAGATCTAAAATTTTAAACTCTCAAGTATTTTTTCAAACCAAAAAAGTTGTAAACCAGAACAATCTTGTAACAGTTTGCCAGGAAGCAAATTGTCCAAATATTACCGAATGTTGGAGTAAAAAACATGCAACATTTATGATTATGGGGGACACATGTACTAGAGCTTGCGCATTTTGTGATGTCAAAACTGGTAAACCAACAGACCTTGATATTTTTGAACCAATGAAAATTTCAATGGCAGTAAAAGATCTAAATTTAAAACATGTAGTAATTACATCTGTTGATAGAGATGATCTTGAAGATGGAGGGTCAGAACATTTTTATAAAGTTGTAAAAGCTACAAGAGAAAAAAACCCCAAAACTTCTATTGAGGTTTTAACACCTGATTTTTTAAGAAAAGGTGATGCTTATAAAAAAGTTTTAGAAGCAGACTTAGATGTTTTCAATCACAATATAGAAACAGTTCCTAGACTTTATACAAAAGTAAGACCTGGCGCACGTTACTTTGCTTCATTAGAATTACTTAAAAATGCGAAGGACTATAATAAAAAAGTTTTTACTAAGTCAGGTATCATGGTTGGCTTAGGTGAAACCAAAGAGGAAGTAATACAAGTAATGGATGATTTAAGATCGGCAGAAGTTGATTTTATTACAATAGGTCAATACCTTCAACCTTCAGCAAAACATCATCCTTTAGATCGATATTATCATCCGGATGAATTTAAAGAATTCGAGAATATTGCAAAAACAAAAGGCTTTTTACTTGTTTCTTCTTCACCTTTAACTAGATCATCATATCACGCTGATGAAGATTTCAGAAGATTACAGGACGCAAGAAATAAAAAGCTTGAATGTCAACCGCAACACTAAAAAAAATCATTCCTTGTAAAAAAGATCAACTTGTCGAGATGGTTCTTGATATTGAAAAATATCCCGAATTCGTTCCTTGGTGTATTGAAGGTAAGATTTTTGACAAGAATGAAACTTCAGATCTAATTACATTCAATGGAGATTTAAAAGTTGGGAAAAGTATCTTAAATGAAACTTTTTCAAGTCATGTTTCTTATCACAAGGAAAACGATAAAATTATTGTTACGAATTTAGATGGTCCCTTAAAGCACTTAAAAAATGAGTGGCATTTCAAAGAAATAAATAACAATACACAATTAAAATTTTTTATTGATTTTGAATTGAAAAATCCAATTTTAAATGGGATAATGAAAAAATCTTTTGAGCTTGGTTTAAATAAAATTGCAAAAGCTTTTGAAGAAAGGGCAGTTCAATTATATAAATAATGTTAGTTATTACAGTCTTATTAGTAGTTTTTATTTTTACATTTAAAAGTCTAGCTTCATATATCAAAAAAATTAGAACCGGTGACCCTAATGAAAGCGATATAACTTATTGGATGTTTTCATATGATTTTAAATCTCCAAACAAAGATTGGGTGCCCGAAAATAAAAATCTTTTAGCAAAAAAAAGGGCAAGAAATTTCTTAGTTTTTATTCTTTATCTTAACGCATTTGGAATATTCTTATTATTAAATAGTTTTACGGCTCATTTATTGAATTTTATCGTAAACCCAGAATTTAGTTACCCTGTTTAATTAATCTCAATAACAGATTAAGAGATTTTTTTACTGTATGTCTTTGGATATAAGCTCTACCTTTATTTTTAAAATTACATTTATTAATAATAACCTTTTTTCCAACTCTAATTCCAATGTAAACCAAACCAACTGGTTTTTGTTTAGATCCACCTTTAGGACCAGCTATCCCTGTGATTGAAACACAGACTTTTGATTTACTAATTTTACTGAGGTTATTTACCATAGCTAAACAACATTGAACACTAACCGAACCATACTTTTTAATTATTTTTTGAGGCACTTTTAAAATACTTGTTTTGGCTTGATTTGAGTAAGTAACTAATCCCATCGTAAATACTTTTGACGATCCACTCACAGAGGTAATAGCACTAGATAGCATTCCTCCAGTGCAAGACTCCGCTATTGCAAGTTTTATCTTTTTTCTTTTGATTAATGAAATTATCTTTTTATTTAAACTCATTTTATTTAAACTAATTAGAAAAATTTTGATTTAATTACTATAAAAATTATCAATGTAAGAACTACATATAAACCGGCAACTACATCATCAATTATTACACCAAAACTATTTTTAAATTTCTTATCAAAAAAACTGACTGGAAAAGGTTTTTTAATATCAAAATATCTAAACAAAATAAAAATATATAAATAAAATAAAACTGCTTCCTGTGAATCTTTTACTGTTCCATGTGATATCTCATATAGATAAATTGGAATAGATTGACCTATGAACTCATCAACAACAACTTCTTTAGGATCTTTATTTTTATTGTATTTTATATATTCAGATACTGCATAAAAAGAATAAATAAAAACTAAAAATAAAATTATTAAAATAGTGATGTTCGATAAATTAATTATGTGAAATAAACTGTATAAAAAAATAGTTGTTAAAAGAGACGTTATTGTTCCTGGTGCAAACCTAATAGATCCAATTCCTAAACATGTGACAAATAAATAATTTATTGTTTTAATCATATTTGATAACTGAGCATATTACTTCACAGGCAATAGCTTTTTCTTTTCCTATCACGCCAAGTTTTTCGGTAGTTTTCCCTTTAATATTTATTTGGTCTTTAGAAATTTCACAAAGTTTAGCAATATTATTTATCATTTTGTTTTTATAATTTCCAATTTTAGGTTTTTGAGTAATAATATTAATATCAATGTTATTTATGATATAACCTTTCAATTTAACTTGCTTTACTACTTTTTGAAGTAAAATTGTGGATCTTATGTTTTTAAATTTTCTATTATTATCAGAAAACATTTGACCAATGTCTCCCATTTTACAAGCGCCTAAAATAGAGTCAGTCACTGAGTGAAGAACAGGGTCTCCGTCTGAATGACCTAGCGTTCCTAACTTTGATTTTACTCTCAAACCAGCTAAATAAAGTGTTCTTTTTGGCACTAATCTGTGCACATCAAATCCTATTCCAACACTCTGTTTAGATTTATAAATATTCTTTAGATTTTCAAAATCTGATTTGTCTGTAATTTTAAAATTGCTTTTTTCTCCTTCAATAAATTTAACTTTGTTAAGATCCATATATAATGAAATATCATCATCTTTGTATTTTCCAGAGCAAGTTTTATGTAAATGAAATATTTCCTTTAAATTGAAAGCTTGAGGTGTCTGAGTTAAAAATAAATTCTCTCTTCTTTTACCAATTATATACTCCTCTTTACTTGAGTCTATTATTTGTTTTACTGCATCTTGAATTTTTATTTTAGGGATAACTGCTTTAAAGTTTCTCATATTTCTGAGTATTGAGCTTAAAAGTTTTGTTGAAAAATTAGGTCTAGCAACATCGTGAATTAAAACCTTAAGAGGTCTTTTTTGACCTATTAAATACTTAAGAGCGTTAAAGGTAGATTGCTGTCTACTTTTTCCTCCAACAATTAATTTAACATTTTTAAGCCTAAGCGATTTGATACGTTTTGTGTCTTTTTTGTTGTAGACTAGAACAATTTTTTTAATCTCTTTAAATTTACTTGCTTTAATAGTGTTTATTTCAATTAATGATTTACCAGCTATTTTTTGATAAGGTTTGCCAATATTAGACTTAAATCTATGGCTATTACCTCCTGCAAGAATGATTAAACAAAAACTCATGGTATTAACTTATATAATATTTATATAGATATTTAATGGTTATTTAAGATGTTTAAAATTATTAAAAATTTAAACTGGATAATTTTTTCCTCATTTTTGTGTATTTTTATGGGGATCGTTACTTTTTTGACCTTTATAAACGAGGGCTTTGTACCACTAACTGATCAAAATTTACAAACATTATTAATCATAGACATTTTCTTACTTTTAGTTTTTTTTACGTTAATATTTAAAAATTTTTACAGATACTATTACACTGGAAAAAAAAATAAAAAGGGAGCTCAAACTAATTTAAAATATATTTCAGTTTTTTCTTTATTCACCGTAATTCCGTCATTAGTTGTCGCAATTTTTTCATTATTTATATTTAATTTTGGTATTCAAAATTATTTTGATAAACAGATTACAAAAGCTGTTAATAATTCATTTGATGTTGCAAAAAATTATTTAGAGGAAAGTAAAGAAAATGTTTTATCTGACGTTATTTTAATGAGCGTTGGTTTAAATCGTGCTTCGAGTTTTTATTATTCTAATCCTAATAGATTTAAGCAAATAATGCGATCTGAAAAAATCTTAAGAAGAATTGACGATGTTTATTTAGTAGATAGTTTAGGAAATATTTTACTATCGGATGTGAGAGATATTACAGATGATTTTGTTATACCAGCCGATGAAGATTACGATCAGGCTTTAGAAGGAAAGCCAGTTTTTATCACTGATAGTTTAGAAAATAAGACTACTGTAATGGCAAAACTAACATCACTAGTTGACACTTATTTATATATTTCTAGAAATATTGATCCAGAAATTCTTAGATATCTCAATGAAACTGAACAAGCTGTAAGTTTTTATTATTCTGTTGAAAATAGTCAAACTGGTATTAAAGTAACATTTGCGATTATTTATATAATAGTTGTAACCCTATTATTATTTTTATCAACCTCTATTGCCATCACATTTGCCTCAAGACTGACTAAACCAATAATAAATTTAATTGCCGCATCAGACTCTATAAGCAAAGGAGCTTTTGATGTTAAGGTGCCTGAAGTAGAAACTGACGAAGAATTTAAGCAATTAAATCAAAATTTTAATCAAATGATTGAAAGATTGAAAGAACAACAAGATAAACTTCTTATCACTGAAAGATATGAAGCTTGGGAAAATGTAGCTAGAAAACTAGCACATGAAATCAAAAATCCACTAACCCCAATCCAATTATCAATAGATAGTCTCAGAGAAAAATATAAAGATAAATTAGTTAGTGAAAACAAAGAATTTGAAAAATATCTTGAGACAATAAATAGACAAATTAAAGATATAGAAAAATTAGTTAATGAATTTTCAAATTTTGCAAGAATGCCGAGACCTATTCTTAAAAAAGTAGATATCGAAAAATTAATTAATAAATCGTTAGATTTTATTAAACTTACTTCAAAAAATTCAATTAATTTAGTTAATAGAAATATGTATAAATTTGTTCTTGGTGATGAAGATCAATTGTATAGAGTTTTTATTAACTTAATTAAAAATTCAGAAGAGTCGTTTTTAGAACAATCACAAAAAGAGCCTAATTTTAAAGGAAATATTGTCATAGAAATAGATGGTAATAATGACTATATATCCATAAGAATAATAGATAACGGTACAGGAATTACAGATACAAAAAAGGCGATGACCCCTTACTTCACTACTAAGAAAACAGGAACAGGATTAGGCCTACCAATCGTAACAAAAATTATCAATGAACACACAGGAAGTTTATCTATTAAAAATAGAAATAATACAAATGGCACTGTAGTAACAATCTCATTACCTAAATATGCTTAAAGAAATTTTAGTTATAGATGACAATCCAGACATTAGATTTTTAATTTGTAATATTCTAAAAGAACAACACTATAAAGTTAGATCTGCAGCTAACTATGATCAGGCTGTAATTGAAATTAATAAACGTTTACCAGATCTTGCAATTATAGATATAAAATTGGATAAACCTGATAAAGATGGTATTGATCTTTTAAAATTAATAAATAAAAATAATAAACTTATTCCAGTAATTATGATTTCTGGCCATGCCACGGTACAAATTGCTGTTGAAGCAATCAGGTTAGGAGCATATGAATTTATAGAGAAACCTTTCTCGAAAGAAAAAATTCTCAATTATGTAAATAGAGGATTAGAGTCTGCGTCACTTAAAAAAGAAAAGGATATAATTGAAAATAAATTATTTCATTCTTTTGAGCTAATTGGAAAAAGCCCATCTATTATTAAGGTGAAGAAAATCGTTGAAAAACTCTCAACTTCTGAAAGTAGGGTGTTAATTTCAGGACCAACTGGTTCAGGCAAAGAATTAGTAGCAAGAAAAATTCACAAAAACTCTTTAAGATGCAAAGAACCTTTTGTGATTATAAATGCAGCTTTACTTAAGGAGAAAACATATGAAAAAGAATTATTCGGAGAAGAGTTCGAGGATGGAAATATTTCTTTTGGTGCACTCGAGAGAGCAAATAAAGGAACATTATTAATTGATGAAGTTTCAGAAATTCCTTACGAAACTCAAGCAAATGTTCTTAGAGTTTTAATAGATCAAAAATTTAAACGAATTAATGGAAAAAGAGATATTAATGTAAATATTAGGCTCATTTCTTCTACATCAAAAAACCTTGATAGTTTAGTTAGAGATAAAGAATTTAGAGAAGATCTTTATCACAGACTTAATGTAATGCCGATTGAGTTGTCTCTGTTATCCTCTAGAACCGAAGATATTCCGTTACTTATTGATTATTTTAAAAATAAACTTTCGGAAATAAATGGAGTTCAAAATCCAGATATTGATATAAATAATGATAATTTGTACACATATCATTGGCCTGGAAACGTAAGAGAATTAAGAAACTTAGTAGAAAGAATTACGATTTTGTCTTCAAATGAGTCTAAGAAAAAAATCAATCAAATTATCGATGATGTTTTAAACCCGTCATCAGAAATTCAAAATAACAAAAATCTCCTTGAACAATCTTTTCAATCTCCCTTAAAAGAGGCTAGAGAACACTTTGAAAAAGAGTATCTTACAACTCAATTAAAAAAACATCATGGGAATATCTCAAAAACAGCAGATTTTATTGGTATGGAAAGATCTGCTCTTCATAGAAAATTAAAATTATTAGGAATTAAAGGGATAAATTAGAATGAATATAATTATATGTGGAGCCGGCAAAGTTGGCTTCTCAATAAGCAAACAATTATCTGCTCAAGGTCATTCAATTACTGTAATCGATCAATCATCAGAGGATATTAAAAAGATAAATGATACTCAAGATGTAAAAGGCATAGTAGGAAGAGCAACATTACCTTCAGTTTTAGAAAACGCTGGTGCAGAAAAAGCAGATATGATTATTGCAGTTACGAGAAATGATGAGACAAATATGATTGTCTGTCAGTTGGCAAGTTCATTATTTAATGTTGCAAAAAAAATTGCACGTATAAGAACAAAAGATTTTTTAGAGGGAAAATGGGGAAAATTATATAACAAATCTAACATTCCGATTGACGTAATTATTTCTCCGGAGTTAGAAGTGGCTAAATCTTTATTTAGAAGGTTAGAGGCTCCAGGTGCATTAGACAGTGTTCCATTTGGAAAAAATAAAGTAAAAATGCTTGAAATATCAATTGAAAAAAACTGTCCAATTAAAAATATACCTTTAAAAAAATTGACTGAAAAATTTCCAGACTTTAAAGCAAATATTTTAGGAGCTCTTAGAAAAGAAAAATTTGTATATCTTAAAAAAGATGATCAAATGTTAGAAGATGATAATGTATATGTCGTTATAAGTAGTGAGCAACTTAACCCTATACTTAAAGCTTTTGGGCACGAAGAAAAAATTGCAAAAAACGTTTTAATAATTGGTGGAGGCAATATTGGTTTACAACTTGCCAAAATGCTTGAAGAAAATTTTGAAGATGTGAGAGTTAAGATCATAGAAAAAAATAAACAAAGAGCAGAGGAAATTGCAAACGAATTATCCTCCTCTATAGTGATAAATGGTGACGCTTTAGACGAAGAAATATTGAAAGAAGCAAATTTAGAGGGTTCAGAAACAGTTTTAGCTTTAACTAATGATGATGAAAACAATATGATGGCTTGTGTTTTGGCAGAGAAGACAGGATTAAAAAAAAGAACAATCGCAATAGTAAATAAGACTAATTACAATCTTCTTCAAGATTCGTTGAACATAGATGATTTAGTTGATCCACGAATGACTACTGTATCAAGAATCATGGAACACGTTCATAGAGGAAGCATTGGATCAGTTTATTCTTTATTAGATGGAGAATACGAATTTATTGAAGCAAAAATTTCTGAAAAATCTGAATTAGTAAACAAAAAAATCAGAGATGCAAATTTACCTGAAGACATAAGAATTGGTGCAATTATAAGGAAGGAAAAGGTTATTATTCCTAAGTCTAATTTTATCTTTGAAAAAAATGACCTGGTTGTATTTCTGGCTAAAAGAGAAGAGCTTAAAGCGGTAGAGAGCATTTTTAGTTTAGGCGCAATTTAAATTAATGAATTTTAAAAGAATTAGTTTTTATCTAAGCTTATTTTGTTTTCCTGTAAGTTTTCTCTCGTTTATAAATATCTTATACGCTTCGTATTTTGATTTTTTTTTAAGTGTGAACACTTACTTTATAACTTTATCAGTTTCATTAATAATCGGATTGAGTCTTTTTTATTATGGAAAAAAAAGTCCTAAAAATATAAATTTTATTGAACAATTAGTTTTAATTATTTGTACATACTTTTTAATTTCTGTTTTGATTTCTATTCCTTTCTTTTTGAGCAATTATCAAGTTACATTTTTAAACTCTATATTCGAGTCTATTTCTGGATTAACAGGAACAGGTTTTTCAATTTTCAAAGATATAAAATATCTTGACCCGACTTTAATTCTTTGGAGATCTTCTTCTCAATGGGTAGGAGGTTTATTTTTTTTATTTTTTCTTCTAATAATTTTTTCAAATAAATCTTTCAATTTTAAAATGACTAATCTATCTTACTCTGGAGAAAATATTTTTAATTCTGAGAGCAATATTAAAGATAATTTATTAAAAATATTTATAATATATTCTGTACTAAGTATTGTAATTTTAAGTTTATTAAACTTATCGGGAGTTCGATTATTTAACTCTCTTAATTTAACCATGACACTAATTTCTGGTGGAGGATTTCTACCAATTGAAAATTTGAGTAAAATTATTTCAACAAATTTTCAAAAAGTTATTCTAATATTTTCATTAATAATATCTTTACTAAATTTTTATTTGTTCTTTAACATTTTAAATAAAAATATTTTGATTAAAGATCATAAAGAAGATTTATACTTAATAATATTATCTATCATATTTTGCTGTTTGATATATTTTAATGATTATAATGGTTTAGATATCATTATTAGTGTTACAAGTAGTTTAGCGAATTCTGGTCTTACACTGATGAAGTCAGACAATAATCTTAGTTTATATTTCTTATTAATAACAATTATTGGAGGATCTTTAATTTCAAATTCATCCGGAATAAAGCTGACAAGATTTTATATTTTGTTAAAAATAACTTCTTTAGAAATTATTAAACTTATAAGCCCCAACAGTATAATTAACAAAACAATATACGGATCAGACAAAAAAATATCAGACGATCACGTTAAAATATCTTTTTTGATATTTATCTCTTTTTTTTTAAGTCTTTTTATTTTGTCAAGTTTTTTAGTCGTTGATAACATTGGGTTCGAGAAATCATTTAAATTATCAATTTTAACTTTAACAAATACTGTTAATTCTGAAATGTTTAATATGCAAAATTTAAATTTTTCTGATCTATTAACATCTTCTAAAATTAGTTTAATTTTATTTATGATTATTGGAAAAATTGAGCTAATATCAATTTTTTTAATTTTCAGAAAAATACTATTTAAAGATTAATGTCAAAAATTGTAATTATTGGTGCAGGTGCTATGGGTTCAGCTTTTGCTTTACCTTGTTTAGATAATAATCATGACATTAATATCGTAGGCACCCATCTAGAAAATGATTTAATTGATCAATTGAATAAAAACAACAATTTGCATCCAGGTTTAAATACTAAGATTCCTCAAGAAGTTAAAATTTTTAAATTCGAAAAATTTGATGAACTTTTAAAATCAAATGTGGATTTAATTGTCCTTGGTATAAGCTCTAAAGGTATTGAATGGGTAGCTGATCAATTAAGTAGACTTTACAAAAACGATAAAATTCCAAAATTATTGATGCTTACAAAAGGTCTAAGCATTCATAATAATCAATATGAATTGTTAGTTGATAAACTAGAGAGACTATTAGGAGACAGAGGAATTAAAAATGTAGATATTTCAGCTGTGGGCGGACCTTGTTTA
Source organism: uncultured Pelagibacteraceae bacterium (assembly GCA_902557785.1). Classification (GTDB taxonomy): domain Bacteria; phylum Pseudomonadota; class Alphaproteobacteria; order Pelagibacterales; family Pelagibacteraceae; genus Pelagilacustribacter. Next base: position 22,306 of record CACEBP010000010.1, read on the forward strand.
GCTTCAGGATTAGCTAACAAAGTTCATTCAAGCGTCGTTATTGCAAACAAGGATGTTCAAACAGCTAAAAAAATAGCATATATGCTTAATACAAAATATTATCATACATCATATTCAGATGATCTAAATGGTGTCGAGGTTTCAGCTGCAATAAAGAATATTTTTTCAATGGCTGTTGGAGCAGCAAAAGGCTTATGCAGTAAAAATATTTCTAATGATGTAAGAGAAAAAAATTATTTGAATACTGCATCTGCTTTAATCAAACAATCCATTCATGAAATGGAAATATTTGTTGAACATTTAAAAGGTAAAAAAGAGACTGTTAAAGGGCTAGCAGGTTTAGGGGATCTTTATGTAAGTTCAGGCGGCGGTAGAAATGCAAAAATGGGATCTTACATTGGAGAAGGATTAACTTTTTCCGAGGCTAAAAAAACAAAGATGCAAAAAGTTACAGTTGAGGGAGCAGATTTAGCAAAAGAGATCGCGAAAAAAGTAAATGAAGATTTTGATCAAAAAAAATTACCTTTAATGCTTGGCATGATCAATGCTATTGTAGATGATAAAAAACTTGAATTTAATTGGGAATTTTTTAGATAATGAAAAAATTTATAATTTCAATTGATGCTGGTACTACATCTAACAGATCAATCCTTTTTGATTTGAAAGGAAAACCAATTTATTCGTCGCAAAAAGAATTTACACAATATTTTCCAAAAAGTGGTTGGGTCGAGCATAACCCAGAGGAAATTTGGAGAACAACTTTAAAAACTTTAAAAGATGTTATTCAAAAAGCGAAAAGACTTAGAGGCGAAATTTTAAGTATAGGTATCACAAATCAAAGAGAGACTACTGTTTTGTGGGACAAAAAAACAGGTAAGCCGGTTTACAATGCAATTGTTTGGCAAGATCGTAGACAAGAGGAGTTTTGTAAAAAATTAAGAAAATTAAACAAAGATACTATGATTTTCAATAAAACAGGTCTGTTAATTGACTCTTATTTTTCCGGAACAAAAATAAAATGGATATTAGATAATGTCTCTAAAGCCAAACAGCTAATGAACAAAAAAAAATTATTGTTTGGAACAATTGATAGTTTTTTAATATGGAGATTAACTCGGGGAAAAATACACGCCACCGATGCCACAAATGCAAGCAGAACAATGATTTATAATATTAGTTCAAATAAATGGGATGATACGATTTTAAATTTATTAAAGATCAAAAAACATATTCTTCCTGAAGTAAAAGATTGTGCTGATGATTACGGTCAAACCCATTCATCTATTACAGGTAAGTCTATACCAATTAATGGCGTAGTAGGGGATCAGCAATCAGCTACTATTGGTCAATGTTGTTTCGAACCAGGGTCTCTTAAAAGCACGTATGGCACTGGAGCATTTGTTTTACTAAATACAGGTAGTAAAAAGATTTATTCAAAAAATAGATTGTTAACAACAATTGCATATAGAATTAATGGTAAGACAACATATGCTATGGAGGGATCAATTTTTATAGCAGGTGCAGGCGTTCAATGGCTTAGAGATAGAATGAAATTTTTTAAGAAAGCCCCAGAGACAGAAAAAATAGTAAAATCTTTAAAAGATAATAATAATATTTATCTAGTACCAGCTTTTACAGGGCTAGGAGCTCCTTATTGGGATGCGAACGCTAGAGGAGTTTTAAGTGGAATTACTAGAGACACAAGTCCAAAGGAAATAGTAAGAGCTACAATAGAAGCTGTTGCCTATCAAACTTATGATTTATTTGAAGCAATGAAACACGATGGATTAAGACCTAAAATTGTAAAAGTTGATGGTGGAATGGTCATGAATAATTGGTTTTCAAAATTTTTATCTGACATAGTTAATGTGAAAGTTTTAAGACCAAAAGTTCAAGAAACTACTGCATTAGGTGCTGCATTTATGGCAGGTTTACAAATTGGAGTTTACAAATCTTTAAAAGATATTTCTAAAAATTGGCATCTTGATAAAAAATTCTCACCGAAAATGAAAAATCCTTTAAGGAATAAACTTTTAAAAGGATGGTCACTAGCAATTAAAAAAACTTTGAGCAACTAACACACCCTATAGTTGTAAATTTAATTTAATTAAGCTCTGTACACTTTGGGTTAATTTTGGTTCAATAATACATCATTAAAAACAACAATGGGGGAAATAATAAAATGTTTAAAACATTAAAAACTTTCTTAGCTGTTGCTGTATCATTTTCAATCGTAACTATTTCTAATGCGTTTGCAGACGGTCATATGGCTGCAATCAAGAAATGGTCTAATGGAGAATTTAGTCTTTCAACTTTATCTGCAAAAGAGAGAGAGAAAGAACTAGAGTGGTTCCACAATGCTGCTAAGCCATTCAAAGGAATGTCTATCAAAGTATTGTCTGAAACTATTCCAACGCACGAGTATGAGTCGAAAGTTTTAACTAAAGCTTTTGAAGAAATCACTGGGATTAAAGTAAATCACCAGTTACTCGGAGAAGGTGATGTTGTAATGGCTGTGCAAACACAAATGCAAACTAACGTTAGTATTTACGATGCGTACATCAATGACTCTGATTTGATTGGAACTCACGCTAGAATGCAACAAGCAGTTAATTTAACAAAATGGATGGCTGGAGAAGGTAAAGACGTAACTTTACCAACTTTGGATATTGATGATTTCATCGGAAAACAGTTTACAACTGGACCAGATGGAGACTTATATCAATTACCGGACCAACAATTTGCTAACCTTTATTGGTTTAGAAAAGATTGGTTTGACAGACCTGAAATTAAAAAAGGTTTTAAAGCGAAATACGGTTACGACTTAGGTGTTCCTTTAAACTGGTCTGCTTATGAAGACATCGCTAAATACTTTACAAATGACGTAAAAAATATTGACGGTGTAAGAATATACGGTCACATGGACTACGGTAAAAGAGCTCCTGACTTAGGTTGGAGAATGACTGACGCGTGGTTATCAATGGCCGGAGCAGGTGATGTTGGAAAACCTAATGGAATACCAGTGGACGAGTGGGGAATAAGAATGGAAAAAGGTTCTTGTAACCCTGTAGGCGCTTCTGTAACAAGAGGTGGAGCTGCTAACGGTCCAGCTGCAGTATACGCAATCAGAAAATGGGATGAGTGGTTAAGAAACTATGCGCCTCCGGGTGCAGCGGCAATGGACTTTTATCAGTCTTTACCGTCTCTATCTTCTGGAAACGTTGCTCAGCAAATATTCTGGTACACAGCGTTCACAGCATCTTTAGTAGGAAAAAATCCTAACAATAAAGTTGTTGACTCTAACGGTAAGCCGTTATGGAGAATGGGTCCATCACCAAAAGGACCTTATTGGGAAGAAGGTATGAAGCTTGGATATCAAGATGCTGGATCATGGACTTTATTTAAGTCTACACCAGTTAAAAATAGAAAAGCTGCATGGTTGTACGCTCAATTCGTTGTATCAAAAACTGTAGACCTTAAGAAAAGTCACGTTGGTTTAACTATCATTAGAGATAGTTCAATTGATCACAAATCTTTCACAGAAAGAGCTGATGCATTAGGTGGACTTGTAGAATTCTACAGATCTGACAACAGAAACATTTGGTCACCAACAGGTATTAACGTTCCGGATTATCCGAAGTTAGCACAAATCTGGTGGCAACAAATTGGAGATGTAAACTCAGGTGCGTTTACTCCACAACAAGCTATGGATCGTCTTGCAGAAGAGATGGACTTAGTTATGTCTCGTATGGAAGCTGCTGACAAAGGTAGTAATGCATATGGTGGATGTGGACCTAGACTTAATAAACCAAGAGAAGCTTCTTATTGGTTAAATAAAAAAGGTTCACCAAAAGCAAAACGTAATGAGAAACCTAAAGGAAAAACTGTTCCATACGCGAAAGCTTGGAAATAGTAATAGGTTAATCTAAATTTAAAGGGGGCACTTGCTGCCCCCTTTTTTTAAAACTAAATTACAAATTATGAGCCTAGAATTAAAAAACGTAGAAAAAAAAGTTGGAATAGAAACTCATATTCACCCTACAAACATCAAATTAGAAAAAAATACTATCAATGTACTACTAGGATCGACATTAGCTGGAAAAACAACTTTAATGCAAATCATGGCAGGCTTAGACAAACCAACTTCAGGTGAAATCTGGTTTAATGGAGATAATGTTACAGGTAAACAAGTCCAAAAAAGAAATGTATCTATGGTTTACCAACAATTTATTAATTACCCAAGTTTTACAGTATATGAAAATATAGCGTCGCCTTTGAAAATAATAGGCGTTAATTCAGATGAAATAAAAGAAAGAGTTGGCAAAGTTGCAGAATTATTAAAATTATCTGCAATGCTTAATAAAAAACCCGACGAATTATCTGGAGGACAACAGCAAAGAACAGCTTTAGCGAGAGCATTAGTAAAAGACTCAGATTTAATCCTATTAGATGAGCCTTTAGCCAATTTAGACTTTAAACTTCGAGAAGAATTAAGAGAAGAACTTCCAAAATTATTTGAAGATAGAGAATGTATTGTTGTTTACGCAACAACAGAACCATCAGACGCTCTTATGATTGGAGGTAATACAGCTACTATTCTAGAAGGAAAAATTATTCAATATGGAAAAACTTTAGATGTTTATAATAAACCTGAAAATTTAACTTCAGCAAAAGTTTTTAGTGATCCACCAATGAATATTGCAGAAATTTCTAAAAGTGGAAATACCTGCAAGTTAACTGACAACAGTGTTCAGTGGAAATCTAATATAAAAATTAAAGATGGAATTTATAAAATTGGCATTAGACCTCATAACATCACAACTTACAAAGAGGGAAATAATACGGTTGAAATAAATGGTAAAGTTTTAATTTCTGAGCTTAGCGGTTCAGAAAGTTTAATACATTTTACTAATGGTAACTTAAATTGGGTTTCTTTATCTAACGGAATTCAGCAAAAAAACATTGGGGAAAATACAAAATTATTTATGAATGTAGATGAATTTTTATATTTTGATGAAAATAACAGATTGGTAAACCATGGCTAAAATTACATTAAACAATTTAAGTCATAGTTATGTTCCTGATTATACAGATGCAGATTTAGTATTAAGAGATATTAATATTGATTGGAAAGATGGAGGAGCGTACGCTTTATTAGGTCCCTCAGGATGTGGAAAGACAACTCTTTTAAATATTATTTCAGGATTAATTAAACCATCCAAAGGAGATATTTTATTTGATGATAAAAACGTAACTTCTTTAAATCCAGTTGAAAGAGATATAGCTCAAATATTTCAATTTCCTGTTATCTACGACACAATGACAGTTTATGATAATTTAGCTTTTCCTTTAAAAAATAGAAATCTTTCTGATACAGAAATTGACTCTAAAGTTAAAGAAATAGCAGAAATGTTAGAATTAACATCAACATTAAACAACAGAGCCTCCGGTTTGACAGCAGACGGTAAACAAAAAATTTCATTAGGCAGAGGATTAGTTAGATCAGATGTAAATGTAATTATGTTTGATGAGCCTTTGACAGTAATCGATCCACATCTTAAATGGATTTTAAGATCTAAACTAAAAGAGTTACATCAAAAAATTAATAGAACAATGATTTACGTTACACACGACCAAACGGAAGCCCTAACCTTTGCAGATCAAGTTGTTGTTATGCACGAAGGACAAATAGTTCAAACCGGAACCCCTGTAGAATTATTCGAGAAACCAAAACACACTTTTGTTGGCCACTTTATCGGTTCTCCGGGTATGAACATTTTACCTTGCCAAATAAAAAATGGACAAATAAGTTTTGCAGGACAAGAAATACAAAGTAATTCAAAGATTAAAATAAATAATTTTCAAAAAACACAATTAGGAATTAGACCAGAATTTATTAATTTTTCTGACAAAGGTATTCCAGTCAAAATAAAAAGAGTAAGCAATACTGGAAGACACAAAATTATTGATACAGAGTGTAGTGGAGGTACAATTAAAGTTTTATCTAACGCCTCTACAGAAATTCCTAGCGGAAGCGCTCAAATCAGTTTTGATCAAAAGTATACTTACATTTATGGAGATAACTGGATAATTGAATAATGAATAAAACTATTAATCAAAAAGCTTGGTTCTTTGTTGTTCCCGTCTTTGTCCTTGTAGCGTTTAATGCAGCTATTCCATTGATGACTGTTGTTAATTACTCTTTCCAGGAGACATTTGGAAACAATGTATTTGCTTGGGAAGGAACGAGATGGTTTAAACAAATTCTGTTATCCGAGAGATTTCATGATGCATTAGGAAGGCAAATCGCTTTTACATTTATTATTTTACTTATTCAAATTCCTCTAGGGATTGGAATAGCATTAACAATGCCAAAAAAAGGTTGGGGTGTTCCAATTTGTTTAATTTTAATGTCGATGCCTCTTTTAATTCCATGGAATGTTGTTGGCGCAATGTGGAATATATTTGCATTACCCGACATAGGTTTTCTTGGTTACTCTTTAAATGCTATTGGATTTGATTTTAACTTTACACAACAACCCGGGGATGCTTGGTTTACTACAGTCCTAATGGACGTTTGGCACTGGACTTCACTTGTAGTGCTTTTATCTTACGCTGGATTAAATTCAATTCAACCAGCTTATTATCAAGCTGCTGAAATAGATGGCGCAAGCCGATGGGCAACTTTCAGATATATTGAACTTCCGAAAATGAAAAAAGTTTTAACCTTAGCTATTCTTTTAAGATTTATGGATAGCTTCATGATTTACACTGAACCATTCGTATTAACAGGCGGTGGGCCAGGAAATGCAACAGCATTTTTATCAATAGATTTAGTTAAGATGGCTTTAGGTCAATTTGATTTAGGCCCTGCAGCAGCAATGTCATTAATCTATTTCTTTATAGTGCTTTTAGTGTGTTGGGTGTTTTATAGTTTAATGATGAAAAATGAGGTGAGGTCATGAAAAAGTATAAATGGTTAATACCAACTCTTTATATAATCTTTTTGATGTTGCCAATCTATTGGTTAATCAACATGTCATTTAAAACAACGACTGAGATAATAAATACTTATTCTTTATGGCCACAAGAATTTACGACCGAGAATTATGTAAAAATCTTTACAGATAGTACTTGGTATATGGGTTACGTAAACTCAATTACATATACGGTATTTAACACACTTATATCAGTTGCAGCTGCTTTACCTGCCGCTTATGCTTTTTCTAGATATAAATTTTTAGGTGATAAACATTTATTTTTCTGGCTTTTAACAAATAGAATGGCGCCACCTGCTGTGTTTGCCTTACCATTCTTTCAATTTTATTCTTCTGTAAATTTATTTGATACTCATATCGCTGTAGCTTTATCACATTGTTTATTTAATATTCCTTTAGCTGTTTGGATCCTAGAAGGTTTCATGTCTGCAGTTCCAAAAGAATTAGATGAAACGGCATATGTAGACGGTTATTCTTTTAACAGATTTTTCTTTAAAATATTTATTCCTACAATTGCTGCAGGAATAGGTATTACTATGTTTTTTTGTTTTATGTTTTCTTGGGTGGAGCTACTATTAGCTAAAACGTTGACAGCTACAGAAGCAAAACCAATAGCTGCGACTATGACAAGAACCGCAAGTACATCTGGATATGAACTTGGTTTACTAGCAGCAGCGGGAAGTTTAACAATAATTCCAGGAGCAATAGTAATTTACTTTGTAAGAAATTATATTGCTAAAGGTTTTGCGATGGGAAGAGTATGATTTTTAATAGATTACATGCAGCTACTTGGGGAGATGTTGGAAAAGCAAAAGAAAAAGGCTTCTTTGATTTTGATTTATTTTCTTGGATGGCTTGGACTTGGCAAACAGCGTCATTTTTTATCTTCATAGCTCTTTGCATAACAGTAATGTTAATTTGGGAAAAATATTCGCCAGGAGGTAACCCAAGAAGGGGAATTTTAGGATTAGATACAACTAGAGGCGATAGACTATTTATTTCTCTTCTGGGAAGCGCATTCATCCACTTGTTTTGGCTTGCTACAATTGGAAGTTTTTTGTGGTTAGCAACAATTTTATGTATCGGTTATGCGATAATAGTTTTTAAATACGTTTAAAAACATACGATATATTATTATGCAAATAAAATATATTCTTAATTATCTTACATTATTTTTATCAATACATTTATTTATGTTCACAGAGTGGTTGCATAGATACTTTGGTA
>CACEBP010000011.1 GCA_902557785.1 uncultured Pelagibacteraceae bacterium
AATATATCTAAAAATTTAAAAATTGAATATCAAGCAAATGAAGAAAACAAAATATATGAAAAAATTATAGAAAGTACAAAAAAAGAGTTAATTAATTTAGTTAAATCAAAAAATTTGATTGATATTAGGACACCTTCATTTTTGAATGCTAAATTAGATCTTAATAAAAAAAGCAATTTAGTTGAATTGAACTCAAGAATAAAAAGTATTGATTTAATCAAGAATGTTTTTGTTCAAGATTTTAATAAGAACTCTATGAATTTAACTATAAAATATTTAGGTAAATTAGATAAGATAATTAATCAACTCAAAAAGGAAAATATTGAATTACAATTAGTAAATGATCAGTGGATCATTAAAGCACTATAAAAATGGACCAACTTATATTTAAATTTCCTTTTTCTAAAAAATACTATGAACAAGATTTTTTTGTATCTAGTAATAATTTTTCGGCATATAAATTAGTTGAGAGTTGGCCCATATGGCCTGGTAAGTGGTTAAATATTTTTGGTGCATCAGGATCAGGAAAAACCCATTTAGCAAAAATATTAGAAAAAAAGATCAAAAAAACAAAACTAATTGATTCAAATAATGTAAACGATGAATTAATCCAAGACCTAAACAATTTTGACTGTTTAATAATTGATAATTTTAATAATAACATAGATGAAAAATTACTTTATTCTATTCTCAATCAATCTAAGCAATTAGAGAACTATTTGTTAATTAATTCTGTTGTATCAATTAAAAGTATTGATTTTCATTTAGAGGATTTGCAATCGAGAATAAATAGCTTCTTATTTATTGGTATAGATTTACCAACAGATGACTTACTAAAAGTAATTATTTCAAAAACGTTATCTGATAAACAAATAATTATTAACCCTAAAATATCAGAATTTATAATAAATAATGTAGAGAGATCATACGAAAAAATGTTTAAATTTCTTAAAGATGTAGATGAATTGTCTTTATCTACTGGTAAATCAATTAATATTAATCTAATAAAAAAAGTATTAGACCAATGAATAAATACAGAACACATAATTGTTCGGAAATAGGCGAGAAAGAAATTGGTAAAGTTGTTCACTTATCAGGATGGCTTCATAGAAAAAGAGATCATGGTAACTTATTATTTATAGATTTAAGAGATCATTATGGAGTAACACAATGCGTAATAGAAAATAATAGCACTTTTTTTCCAATTTTAGAAAGATCCAAGCCTGAGTCAGTTATCAAAATTATTGGCAAGGTGATAAAAAGATCTAGCGAGACTGAAAATCCAGATTTAAAAACTGGTAAAATTGAAATTTCAGTTCAATCTGTAGAAATTCTCTCAAATGCAAAAGAATTGCCCCTACCAGTTTTTGGAGAACAGGATTATCCAGAGGATATTAGGTTAAAATATAGATTTTTAGACCTTAGACGAGATGAGATGCATAAAAATATTATTTTAAGATCGAAAGTAATTTCATTCATAAGATCTGAAATGTTAAAACTTGGATTTTTAGAGTACCAGACTCCAATTTTGACATCATCAAGCCCTGAGGGTGCAAGAGATTTTTTGGTACCAAGCAGGCTTAATCCTGGAAAGTTTTATGCGTTACCTCAGGCACCTCAACAATTTAAACAATTAATAATGGTTTCAGGTTTTGACAAATATTTTCAAATTGCACCTTGTTTTAGAGACGAAGACGCAAGAGCAGATAGAAGTCCAGGTGAATTTTATCAATTAGACTTGGAAATGTCTTTCGTTGAGCAAGAAGATATTTTTAAAGTAGTAGAAAAGTTAATGGTAAATTTATTTAAACATTTTTCATCAAAAAAAATATTAAATGAAAAATTTCCAAGAATACCTTATGCGGAGTCAATGAAAAAATATGGTACAGATAAACCAGATTTAAGAAATCCTTTAATCATTCATGAAATTACTGATCTGTTTAAAAGAGAAGATGTTAAATTTGATATATTTAAAAAATTAGTAAAATCAGGTTCAGTAGTAAGGGCAATAATTACTAAAGATACAAAAGACAAACCAAGAAGTTTTTTTGATAATATTGATAAGTGGGCAAAAGAACAGGGAGCATCAGGATTAGCTTATTTTACAATTGAACAAGATACCAAAATTAAAGCGAAAGGACCTGTTGGAAAATTTTTTAGTGAAGACTCTCTCAATGAACTTATGAAGAGTTGTAATGCTGAAATAGGTGATAGCATTTTTCTTGCTTGCGGGAAAGAAAAGGAGGTTGAAAAAATTCTCTCTTTAGCAAGAGACAAAATTGCTAAAGAATTGGGAATTATCGATAAAGATCAATTTGCATTTTGTTGGATCGTTGATTATCCGATGTATGAGTTTGATGAAAATAGTAAGAAAATTATATTCAGCCATAATCCATTTTCAATGCCTCAAGGTAACATTAATAATTTAGATTTTAAAAAACCATTGGAAATTAAAGCTTATCAATATGATATTGTTTGCAACGGTGTAGAATTATCTTCTGGCGCAATAAGAAATCACATACCAGAGCTGATGTATAAACTTTTTTCTGTTGCTGGATATAAGGAAAAAGATGTTAACACCAAATTCAGCGGTATGATTAATGCCCTAAGTTATGGAGCTCCACCGCATGGAGGAATCGCCCCAGGTATTGACAGAATTGTAATGTTAATTGCAGGAAAAGAAAATATCAGAGAGGTTACTCTTTTTCCCATGAATCAAAACGCTCAAGATTTAATGATGCAAGCTCCATCTGACGTTGACGAAAAACAATTAAAAGAATTGGGTATAAAAAAAGATATAAAAAAAAATTAGTTTTTAGTTTTTAAATTAATTCTTACGTCTGAGAGATCTACCAATTTTTCTTCATAATTACTTCTAACAAAACCTTTAGAAGTTATGTTTTTTACAATTTTTAGAAATTTATCATCACTATTCCCATGTTCAAGATTTTTCGCACTTAAAATAGATGGAGTATGAGCTAATTCTTCTTTGCCTAAATATGAAATTGCAAGCTCTCTAAAAACATAGTCAAGAATTGATGAAGCACTTAAAATTCTATCATTTCCAATAACATTGCCAGAAGGTTCAAATTTAGTATCAATAAATGCATCCACGTACTCTTCTAGCGGGACTCCGTATTGCAATCCTAAAGAAATAGCTATCGCAAAATTATTCATCATAGCTTTGACAAGCTCTCCTTCTTTATTAGTATCAATAAATATTTCTCCTATTTTGCCGTCATCATATTCGCCTGTATGAAGATACACTTTATGATCACCAATTTGTGCTTTTTGAATATACCCTTTTCTTCTATCCGGCATTTTAAATCTCGCATTATTTTTGACTTTTAAATTTTCGGGACTGTCCTTTAAATTATTTTTTGAGCTTTTTATTTGATTTGCAATTTTATCAGGTAAAACTTTATCTAATTTAGCATCTTTAGATTTTTCATCTTTTCCTCCAACTTTTTTAGTTTTGCGGTTATTTAGCTTTACATCAATTACTTCAACATCCCCATCAGTTCTTTGATCAATTCGTGAGAGTTCTGCATCATCTAAATTGTTTAAAGTGTGGACAGTTTTAAAAGTGCAAGTATAATAGGTTTCAACAAGGTATTTTTTCATAACTTTATGGAATCTCTTTATTAAGATATATATTAATTGTATAAGGTGTCTATTACTTAATAATACAATTTAAAATTGTGTGGATTTAAAATTTCTTATATGAGCTTAAAAATATTTTTTACATGGTGGAATAGACAAACTTTTGGAACTTTTTTAAAAACATTATTTTTTGGAAAATTTGTTGGCTCAGATGAACTAGGTAACAAGTATTATAAAAATAAGAGAGATGAACGTTGGGTAATTTACTCTAAAAATATTGAAGCTACCAAAATTACGTCAGATTGGTATTTATGGATGCACCACACTATTGACAAAGTACCAGACTATAATGAAAATAAACATTCTTGGCAAAAAAAACATTTAGAAAATCAGACTGGTACCAAAAATAGTTTTAAACCAGTAAAAATAAGAAAAAACAATATTAAAAAAAAATATGATACCTGGAAATAAATTTAGTTTAACCTTCTTTTTGTTATTTATTTTTTCAAATATTTCTATTGCTGACGATAAAATAGTTTCCTCACCTCTTTTAAATATAGAAAAAATAAAACCAAGCTTTGAATTATCGGATGAGGATAATGAAATTATCTCTTCAAATAATAATTTAAAAGAAAAAAAAAATGTTGCAAACTTGAGATCCTCACAAGCAATATTAATTGGTCTTGATAAAATTACTGCAAAATCTTCGGAACTAGTAATTAATTTAAATGAAAGCAAACTATTTGGTCCATTAGAAATCAAAATTCTTAAATGTGGTAAAGTTAAAGTAAATAATAGAACCGATAGTGTTGCTTATATGCAAGTAAAAGATTTGACTAAGAATGATGATGAGAAAGTATTTATATTTAACGGTTGGACATTTGCATCTGAGCCAAGTCTAACCCCATTTGATCATGCAATTTATGATTTGCAACTAGTCAATTGCAGTAAAGCCTAAAAGAATTTTTCTTTACCTAACCAGTTTGTATCAAAATCAGAATTAATAAATTTTTTATTTTTCAAAATTTTTTTATGTAAATCAATAGTTGTAGTTATTCCTTCTAAAACAAATTCATCCAATGATCTTAATGTTCTTTGAATAGCTTCTGTTCGATTTCTACCTTTACAAATAACTTTAGCAATTAAGCTGTCATAATAAGGTGTAATTTTACAACCTTGAAATACAGAACCGTCTACTCTTGTTCTAAATCCAGAAGGTTGATGACAAACGCTAATTGTTCCTGGACTAGGTTGAAAATCTAAGGCAGGATTTTCAGCATTAATTCTACACTCAATAGTGTGACCTCTAGGATTTATATCAGATTGTTTTAAAGCTGTATCCCCGGTATAAGCGATCCAAAGTTGTTCTTTTACAATATCAATTCCTGTTTGAACTTCAGTTACAGGATGTTCAACTTGCACTCTGGTATTCATCTCTAGAAAATAAAATTTACCATTTTCGTATATAAACTCGACTGTACCAGCGCCTTCATAGTCGATTTTCTCAACCATTTTTACAGTTTTTTCCAAAAGATCTTTTCTTTGTTGTTCTGTTAAAACTGGACTTGGAGTTTCTTCAATTAATTTTTGGTGTCTTCTTTGAACTGAACAATCTCTTTCTCCTAAATGAACCGTTTTATTCTTACCAGACATAATTTGAACCTCAATATGTCTTGGATGTCTAAAATACTTTTCTATATATAATTCATCGTTGTTAAAAAATTTTTTAGCCTCTGATTTAGCTGTTAAAAATAAATTTTCTAAATTTTTTTCTTCTTCAACTATTTTCATTCCTTTTCCACCTCCACCCCCAGCTGCTTTAATAAGAACTGGATATCCAATTTCTTTACTAATTGATTTTGCCTCCTCAAGAGATTTTACCCCACCTTCAGAACCTTCGATGACGGGCAAACCATATTTTTTTGCAATTCTTTTTGCTTCTATTTTATCTCCCATCTTTGAAATAATATTTGCACTCGGACCTATAAATTTTATTCCATGTTTATTAACTATTTCGGAAAATTTAGCATTCTCAGATAAAAATCCATAACCGGGATGTATTGCCTCTGCACCTGTTAAATCAACAGCGGACATTATAGATGAAATATTCAAATAACTGTTTTGTGGTTGATGTGATCCTATACAAACACTCTCATCGGCGAGCCTTACATGCATCGACTCCGCATCTACATTTGAGTGAACTGCTACAGTTTTAATTCCCCATTCCTTGCAAGCTCTTATAACTCTTACTGCTATTTCACCTCGGTTAGCTATTAATACTTTTTTGAACATTTATTATTTATTTAAGAATAATTAGAGTTTGACCAAACTCAACAGGCTGCCCATCCTCAATTAAAATCTTTTTTACCTCACCATCAGTAGTTGAGGGAACGTGATTCATGGTTTTCATTGCTTCGACAATCATAACCGTTTGACCTTTTTTAATCTTATCACCAACTTCTACAAATTTTTTAGCACCGGGCTCAGGAGCTAAATAAGCAGTTCCTATGATTGGAGACTTAATTCTTGTACCTTCAATATCATCTGAAGATTTTAATACGGCTTTGTTTGGAGAGACAACAGCACTTGTTTTTGTAAGTTCTAAGCTTTTAGTTGCTTTTGAAACTTTGATTTTAGTTTGACCATCTTGGTATTCTAATTCAGAAAGTTCAAATTCCTTGAGATTTTCAACTAATTCTTTAATTAATTTTTTGTCTATTTTCATTTATTTAAAAAATTGTTCATTGCTTGTAAAGACATTGTATACCCATCAGCTCCAAAACCACAGATAACTCCATTGGCAACTTTACTTATAAGTGATTTATGCCTGAAGTCTTCTCTATTATAAATATTGCTTATATGCAATTCAATTATTGGAATCCTCAATATTTTTAAAGCATCATGTATTGCTACAGACGTATGTGTATAACCACCCGCATTGATAATTAATCCATCCTGATCATTTCTAGAGTTTTGAATTTGATTGACTAGTTCTCCCTCTATGTTTGATTGAAAAAAAGAGAGTTTGATATTGTTTTTACTTGCATAGTTATTACTTATTTTTTCAATATCTTTTAAAGTAGAACTTCCATATTGGCTTTTCTCTCTTTCACCTAAAAGGTTGAGGTTTGGACCATTAAGAATTATAATTTTATTCATAAATTTCTCAATATTGAATAACTTAATTATGGCAAAAATACAATTAAATGGAAAAAAATTAGTTATTAAATCTAACTTTTCATTATTTGATCTTTTGAAGAAATACAATTTGTCTAATAAAAAAGTTGCTGTAGAACATAATGGAATAATAATTTCAAAAGTAAATTATAAAAAAAAATATTTAAAAAATAACGATAAGGTAGAAATAGTTCATTTCATAGGTGGCGGATAGTTTGAAAAAAGATATTTTAAAAGTTGCGGGTAAATCTCTTAAGTCCAGGCTAATAGTAGGAACTGGAAAATATAAAAACTTTTCTGAAACTGCTAAAGCTGTTCATGCATCTGGAGCAAATATGGTGACAGTAGCAGTTAGAAGAGTCAATATTTTAGATAAAAAAAAACCACTACTCACTGATTATCTAAATCCGAAAAAAATAATTTACTTACCAAATACTGCTGGATGTTTTACATCTGAAGAAGCTCTTCGAACTTTAAGGTTAGCTCGGGAGATGGGTGGATGGAAACTTGTTAAGTTAGAGGTGTTAGGAGATAAAAAAACTCTTTATCCAAATATGATAGAAACAATTAAGTCTACAAAAATATTAGTTAAGGAAGGTTTTAAAGTAATGGTTTATTGTACAGATGATCCTTTATTGGCAAAAAAATTAGAAGACAGCGGTGCCTCTGCAATTATGCCATTAGCTTCGCCTATTGGTACAGGTTTAGGATTACAAAACAAAGTAAATATTTCACTTATAATAAATCAATCAAAAGTGCCAGTTATAGTTGATGCAGGAATAGGAACAGCTTCTGACGCAACCATTGCTATGGAACTGGGTTGTGATGGAGTTTTAATAAATAGTGCGATAGCAAATGCTAAAAAACCAATTTTAATGGCTAAAGCTTTTAAAGATGCGGTTATATCCGGTAGAAACTCATATCTTGCAGGTAGAATGGAAAAAAAATACCTCGCAACTCCTAGTTCACCAGTTAAAGGCCTAATTTAATTTTTTTTTTCTTCTTACCCAAAGAGTTCTTACTTTTTTTTTGGATTTAGTTTTCTTGACCTTATCTTTAATAATTATTTTATTTTTGGTTTTCTTTTCTTTAGAAATATTTTTCCTCAATTTCTTTGTATCAGCGATTGAATTGATATTTTCAAAAGAATTTAGAAGTTTTTTTGATTTATTGATTAAATCAATTTTATACTCAGGAATTATAAAATTTTCATTTGAGAGAATTTTTACTTCAAAAGAATACTTTTTTTGAAAGTATTTTAGCTCATCTAACAAATTTTTTTCTATATAGATTTTGACTTTTTCAGGGACATATGAATTAATAACTTTTACCTTATCAGTAAATGCTAAGTGCTGAATTTTTTTTAAAATTTTTTGTGAAAATGATGAAAGTGATAGTTGTGTCTCCCATTTAATTGATCCCTCACGCAATCTTTGTCTTGTCATCTCAAGAAGGCCAAAATTACTAATTCTTCCAATTTGAATCCTCGCTCTATCTTTTCTGATGCTTTCCCTCATTTTTTTCTCTACGATTCTCCTATTATAAAAATTCATCATATCAATAAAATCGATTACAATTAAACCAGACAAGTCTCTCAATTTAATTTGATGAGCTATTTCCTCTGCTGCTTCTAAATTTGTATTTAAAGCAGTTTTTTCTATATTAATTTGTTTTGTAGATTGTCCAGAATTAATATCGATTGAGACTAATGCTTCAGTTGGGTTTATAACTAAATAACCTCCTGATTTTAATTTAACCGTTGGTTCATAAATATGAGTTAATTCTTTTTCTATATCAGCATCATGAAATAAAGGTATTTTCCCTCGGTATTTTTTTATATTTTTTACATTTTTGGGCATTAGTTCCTTCATAAATTTCTTTGCTTTTTGATACGCTTCGTTCCCCTCAATATAAACATTTTTAGTATCATTATCGTAAGTGTCTCTTAAAGTTCTTTTAATGATATCTCCTTCCTCGTAAACCAAAGACGGCGCGTTTGAGTCTAGAGCTTTTTCAGTAATTTTCTCCCAAGTTTTTAAAGTATTTTGAAAATCTTTTTCAATTTCATTCTTTGTTTTGTTCGCACCTGCGGTTCTTACAATTACGCCCATACTTTTAGGTATGTCTATTTCGTTAAGGATGCTTCTAATCTTTTGTCGATCAGATGAATTAAAAATTTTTCTAGAAATTCCCCCACCTTTAGGAGTATTAGGCATTAAAACCATATATTTGCCTGCTAAGGAAATAAATGTTGTTAGTGCAGCTCCTTTTTGGCCTCTTTCTTCTTTAATTACTTGAATTAAAATTACCTGTCCTGGTTTTATTACTTCTTGGATCTTATATCTTTTAATACCGAATGAAGATTTTACTTTATCTCTATATTCCCTTTTATTATTTTCTTTATCTATTTGATTTTCATTATCATTAGTTTTTTCATCTGATAAGCTATCAGATTGTAAATTATCTTGGTTTGTCTCAATAGTTTTATCTTTTAAATCTTCTCTTATCTTTTCTTCGGCGATTCTAATTTTTTCCTTATCTTCCGACGGAACTTGATAATAGTCCGATTGAATATCGTTAAAGGCTAAAAAACCATGACGCTCTCTTCCAAAATTAACAAAGGCAGCTTGAAGTGAGGGTTCAACTCTACTTATTGTAGCTAAATAAATGTTATTTTTAAAATTTAAATTGTTTTTATCTTCAAATTCATACTCTTCGATTGAATCACTTGATTTAAGAACAATACGAGTTTCATTTGGATGCGAGGCATCAATATATAAGTTTTTTTCCATTGTAAAAGAATTTCCTTTAAATTTTTAAAATTTGTTATTTTTAAATTTGTCATTAAAGTTATTTTATACAATTTTTAGTATAAATACACGATTTAAATCATTGTATGCCTAAAGATAGTCAGAATTAATGATATAAATAAATCCTATGTTTAAATTTATCAACTTTTCACTTAAATTTGTGATTATATTTTTTATTACCATAATATTTTTTGTTTTTTCAACATTATGGTATTTTTCTATAGGGTTACCAGACTATAAAAAATTATCTAATTATCAACCACCGATTTCGAGCAGGGTGTATTCAAGTAACAACAAGTTAATTGCAGAATATGCTATTGAAAAAAGATTATTTATACCTTTCGAGTCTGTGCCTGATAAAGTTATAAATGCATTTTTATCTGCTGAGGATAAAAATTTTTTTAGTCATCCAGGAATAGACGCCAAAGGTATATTGAGAGCAATAATCAAAAATATAAAAAATATATCACAAAATAAAAGGTTAGAAGGTGCTTCAACTATTACACAGCAGGTTGCAAAAAATTTTTTACTTTCAAATGAAGTTTCAATGAAACGAAAAATTAAAGAAGCAATTTTGGCTTTTAGAATTGAAAGAGCTTATACTAAAGAGAGAATTCTAGAACTTTATTTAAATCAAATCTATTTAGGTCAAGGCACATATGGAGTAGCTGCAGCTAGTCTAGAATATTTTGATAAATCAATTAAAGAGCTTAATTATTCAGAGGCTGCATTGTTAGCAGCTTTACCAAAGGCTCCTAGTAAATACAATCCATATAAATTTCCTGAAATTGCAAAATTTAGAAGAAATTTAGTGCTTGAAAACTTAGAGGAAAATAATTTTATATCGAGAAAAAAATTAGAAGATCTTAAAAAGTCTAAATTAAAACTTAAAAAAAGAAAAATCGAAATAGTAAATGAAGCCAATTCTTATACAGAAGAAGTGAGAAGGACCGTTAAAAATATTTATGGATTTGAAAAGCTCTATTCACAAGGTTTAAGTATTAAAACACCATTAAATATAAATTACCAAATCCAAGCGTTGAAAGCTTTAAGAAAAGGAATTGAAGATTATGATCATAGAAGAGGTTGGCGAGGACCAGTAACTAACAAATTAAAAAATAAAAATTGGAAAAATAGGATTGATCAATTTAAGCTTGATCCAACTTTAAACTGGCACCTAGCAGAAATTATTTCTTTAGATGATAATCAAATTAGATTTGAAATTTTAGACAAAAAAAAAGAAAGTCAGAAAGGAATTCTAAATTTTAAAAATGTTAAATGGACAATTCCAAAAAGTAAATCTATTAAAGATGTCCATAAGATTGGAGATATAATTTTTATAAAAAAAGAAAAAAATTTATGGCTATTAAAACAATATCCAAAGGTTAATGGTGGAATTATAGTTTTAAATCCATTTACTGGAGATGTTCTTGCTTTAGTTGGTGGATTTAATTTTAGAAAAAGTGAGTTTAATAGGGTTACTCAAGCACAAAGACAACCAGGCTCTGCATTTAAACCAATTGTTTATGCTGCAGCTTTGGAAAATGGTTTTGCTCCAAATTCTATTATCCTAGACGCTCCATTTGTAGAGAGTCAAGGAGTTGGTCTAAAAAATTGGAAACCTGAAAATTATGGAAAAAAGTTTTACGGACCCTCAACTTTTAGAAAAGGTATTGAATATTCAAGAAATTTAATGACAGTTAGAATTGCGAAAATTTTAGGACTAGAAGAAATTTTAAATTTATCCAAAAAGTTAAACATTTACGATGAAATACCAGAATTATTATCAGTTTCACTTGGAGCAGCTGAAACTACATTAATGAATTTAACATCTGCTTACGCACCGTTTGTAAATGGAGGGAGAAAAATTGAGCCAAAATTAATATCTAGGATACAAGACAGAAGAGGAAAAACAATTTTTTTAGAAAAAAATAGAAAGTGTGTAGGTTGTGATAAATTTATAAATGAGGAAATTGAGCTTCCAAAAATTGAGAACAATAATGAAAAAGTTATAAGTGAAGAAACAGCCTATCAAATGACATCAATTTTACAAGGAGCAGTACAAAGAGGAACTGCTAAAAAATTAAAATCTTTGAAAGTTCCTTTAGCCGGAAAAACCGGTACTACAAATGATAATTACGATGCGTGGTTTATTGGTTTCTCCTCTGATTTGGTAATTGGTGTATATGTTGGTTTTGATAACCCTAAATCATTAGGAAAGTTTGAGACTGGCTCAAAATCAGCATTACCTATTTTCAAAAATTTTATTGAGAATGCACTCTACAAAGAAGATTTTAACGAATTTCAAATCCCAGAAAATATATATTTAACATCTTTGAATTATGATACTGGAATGAAGTCAGCTCCTGGAGAAAAGAAAATTATTATCGAAGCTTTAAAACAAAGAGATATTAACAACTTAGATAATAATAATTTAATTTCTACTTATGGACGTGATAAAATGATTAAATTTAGACAATTTTATTAATGGAAAATTTTGAGACTATACTAGTAGCAGCAGAAAAGTCCCTAAAAAATATTAGGGGGTATCTTTGATAAAGAAAAGATTGAAGAAAAAATCAAAGAATTGGAGCAGATATCTTTAAAAGAAAATTTTTGGAAAGATAAAAATCTTGTAAAAAAAACAGTAAAACAAAAGAAAATATTCGAAGATATTTTTAATAATTATATTAAGTCTATTAGCGATCTAACAAACCTTAAGGACCTTTATTTTTTAGCTTTAAAAGAAAATGATGAAGAAACTATTCAAGATTGTATAAAAAAAATTGAGCAAATATTAGACCAAGCAAAAAAAAATGAAATAAGTTGTTTCTTGTCAGCTGAAAATGATAATTACGACATTTACTTAGAGATCCATGCGGGTGCAGGTGGGACAGAAAGTCAAGATTGGGCAGATATGCTTCGCAGAATGTATATGAAGTGGTTTGATAAAAAAAAATTCAAATATAGCATTATAAGTGAACACAAAGGAGATGAAGCAGGTATAAAATCATCTACAGTTAAAGTCACTGGTGATTATTTATATGGACTTATGAAATCAGAGTCAGGCGTCCATAGACTTGTACGTATATCCCCGTTTGATAGTGGAGCAAGAAGGCACACAAGTTTTGCAAGTGTGTGGGTTTACCCAGCAGTTGAGGACGATATAAATATTGAAATAGATGAAAAAGATTTAAGAATAGACACTTATAGGTCGAGCGGAGCTGGCGGACAACATGTTAATACAACTGATAGTGCTGTAAGAATAACTCATCTACCAACAAAAATTGTAGTTCAATGTCAAAACGAAAGATCACAACACAAAAATAAAGATACTTGTTTTAAAATGTTAAAAGCAAGGTTGTATGAGCACGAGATGCAAAAAAAAGAGGAAGAAAATCAGAGACAATTAAATACAAAAACAGACATTGGATGGGGTCATCAAATCAGGTCATATGTCTTGCAACCATATCAATTGGTAAAAGATTTGAGAAATAAAACAGAAAGCACTAATCCTTCAAGTATTTTAGATGGTAACATTGATCAATTTATCGAAGAGGGAATTAAAAATAAAAAATGAAAAAAATAATTTCAAGTTTAATTCTTCTTATATTTTTAATTTTAGTACTACTAATAATTACTTTATCAACTATCGGAATTGAGACAGACAAGTTTAATAAAATTATTTCAGATAAAGCCTCACAAACAAAAAATATTTCACTAAAATTAGATTTAATAAAATTTAAAATTGATCTAAAAAATTTTAGTCTATTTTTAGAAACACAAAATCCAATAATTTCATATAGTGAGATTTCGATTCCAGCTAAAAATGTAAAAGTATATTTTGATTTTATATCTATATTAAAATCAAATCCAATTATAAAAAAAGCTAATATTGCTCTCGAGGAATTAGACGTTGATCAATTAAATAAATTATCAATTTTTATTAAACCATCAAATTTTAAAAGCTTATTAAATAATAGAATTAAAGAAGGAAAATTAATTTCAGAGATTGAAATATTTTTCAATGAACGTAGCCTTTTAGAAAGTTTTATAGTTAAAGGTACGGTTAAAAATCTCAAAGCTGAAATAAATAAAGACTTCAATCTTATAAAAACTAATTTCAGTTTTTTTGCGGATCAGGATGATATTTTAATTAAAAATATATTTGGAAGTATTGAGGACTTTAAAATTTCAGATGGTGATGTAAAATTAAATTTGGAAAATGGATTAAAATTAAATTCAAATTTCAATTCAAAAATTTATTTTGATGAAAAAAATAAAAGCAAATATTCTTTTTTTCTTAACAAATTAATAATGTTAGAAGGAGTTAAGGAATTAAAGGCTGATTTAAATCACAATATTTTCATTAATCTAGATAACACATATAAAATAAAAGATTATAACTACTCTAACTCAGGTACACTTGAAAAAAGCACTTTTGAATTAAAAAATTCAATAAAAAATAATTTTATAAAAAAAGAAATTAAGGATGTTTTTTTATCAAATTTAAAAATTCAAAGTGGTTTTTCCTCAAAAAATAGTTTTATAAACGGAGAAGGTTCTTATTCTTTTGATAATTCTAAATTTTCAAAATTTAATTTTAAAAATGTTTTGAAAAAAAATTTATCAAATTTAAAATTGAATTTTGATTATCCTGGTAAACTTGAATTAGAATTTGTTAATTATAAAAAATCAAAAAATTCAACAGCAAATATATCATTAGATCTTGAAAAAAGAAAAGATCACATAAATATTATTAAATTAATATTTAATGAAAAAAATAACAAAATCGAAATTGACGAATTAAAATTTAAAAAGAGTAGATTTTTATCTTTCAAGAAAATCAATGTAATAACATCAAACAACGAATTTCAAATTTTAAATGATAAAAAAATTGTTATCAAAGGTACAAGATTTGACGCAACAAATTTATCTAAATATTTCAATAGACAAAGCGGTGAAAATAAATTTAAAAAAATTAACAGCAACATTGAAATAGACTTTAAAAATATCAAAATTCCAATGTCCGAAAAAATTGAAAACTTTAAATTGTTAGGCGAAATTGAAAAAGGTAAATTTGTTAAAATTATATCAAAAGGTGATTTTGGTGGTGAAAATTTTTTAGATATATCAATGAAGAAGGATAAAAATTCTAATAAAAAATATTTAGAAGTTTATTCTGATCTTACTAGGCCTTTATTAACTGAATATAGTTTTTTTAAAGGTCTTTCAGGTGGAAAATTATTATTTTCTTCTATAATAGATGGGTCCGTAACTATTTCAAAACTCAAAATTGAAAACTTTAAAGTAATAAATGCTCCTGGTGTTATTAAACTACTATCTTTAGCAGATTTAGGCGGGCTAGCAGATTTAGCAAAAGGTGAGGGTCTTACTTTTAATTTATTAGAAATAGATATGGAAAAAAAAAAAGATTTTCTCAAGATTAATGAAATAATTGCATTAGGCCCAAGCATGTCAGTTTTAATGGAAGGATATCAAGATCCTAATGGCCTAACTAGCCTTAGGGGAACATTGGTTCCCGCAAAAACACTAAATAAAATAATTTCAAAAATTCCTGTCATTGGAGACATTGTAATTCCTAAAGAGGCGGGAGAAGGCCTATTCGGTGTAAGTTTTAAAATGAAAGGACCTAAAGGCAAAATTAAAACTTCCATTAACCCTATCAGAACATTAACTCCAAGATTTATACAAAAAATCTACGACAGAAAAAAAGAAACTAAATAATTCTAATCAAGTAGTGTTTCTTTTTCCCATAAGAAAGTTTTACAATATTATTTTTAAAATCTTTAAGTAGAATTATTTTTTTTTCATCAATTACGAAATTATCATTAATTTTAAAACCTTTATTAGATATTGCTCTTCTCGCTTCACTTTTAGATTGCAAAATTTTATTTTTTGCAATTAAATCTATTAAGTTTATTCCTTTTTTTACCTCACTTAATTTAACTTTTATTTCGGGTAAATCTAAACTTATATCCCCTGTTTCAAAAGTTTTTTTTGCAGTTTGCTCTGCTTTTTGAGAAGCTAACTTTCCATGAAGTATTTTTGTAGCTTCATTAGCTAATAATATTTTTAAATTATTTATATTTTTTTCTTCTTTAAAAATACTATCTAACTCTTTTGGTTCAATTTCAGTAAAAAAATTTAAAAATCTTTTTACATCTCGGTCATCTGTGTTTCTCCAAAACTGCCAATAATCGTATGGAGAAAATTTTTCTTCGTTTAACCAAATAGCTCCTGTTTCAGTCTTGCCCATTTTTGCTCCAGAAGCTAAAGTGATTAGTGGAGAAGTAAGACCATAGGCATCTTTTTGTATTTTTCTTCTGATTAAATCTACACCATTTACAATATTTCCCCATTGATCTGATCCTCCAATTTGCAAAACACAATTATTGTTTTTAAATAGTTGATAAAAATCATATGCTTGAAGAATCATATAATTAAACTCCATATAACTTAAAGATTGTTCTCGCTCTAACCTTAACTTAACACTATCAAAAGTAAGCATTTTATTAATTGTAAAATGACTACCGGTATCTCTAAGAAATTGAATATAATTTAATTTAGTTAACCAATCAGCGTTGTTTACAAATATCGGAGCTACTTTTTTATCAGAAGTGTTTAAAATTTTATTAAAAACTTTTTTAATGCTTTTTATATTCTTTTTTATTTCACTTTGATTTAAAATTTTTCTCGTGGAGTCTTTACCCGATGGATCACCAATTAAAGTCGTTCCTCCACCTAAAAGCACTATTGGTTTGTGACCATGTTTTTGCATTAACTTTAAAATCATTATTTGCAATAAACTACCGACATGTAAACTACTTGCGGTACAGTCAAAACCTATATAACCAGATATTGATTTTTTGTCACAAATTTCACCAAGTTTCTCTAAATCAGTGCATTGATTTATGTATCCCCGCTCTTCCATTTCTTGTAAAAAGTTATTTTTCATAGTGCTATTTTTCAAAGCAACTATTATACAAAAATTGTTATAAATAAATAAAAATATGCAAAAAAATTGGATCTGTGTTGGTTTAATGAGTGGAACATCCGGAGATGGAGTTGATGCCTCAATTATAAAGACCAATGGTATAAATCGATATGATATAATTAAGGACAAATATTTTGAATATAAAATAGACATTTATAAAGATATTCACAATTTAAAAGAAAAGATCCATAAAATTGAACATCTTAAAAAATATAAAAACGAAATTAATGATTTAGAAAGAAGAATAACAATTTTTCATGCAGAAGTAATAAAAAACTTAAATATTACAGATGAAACAATAATAGGTTTTCATGGTCAAACTATTTTTCATAATGCCAAAGAAAAAATATCGAAGCAACTAGGAAATGGTAAACTTTTAAGCCAACTAACAAAAAGAAATGTCGTTTTTGACTTTAGAAGCAACGATATTCTTAATGGCGGTCAAGGAGCACCCTTAACACCAATATTTCATAATCTTATTAGTTTCGTAAAAAATTTTAATCTACCAGTTTGTTTTCTTAATATAGGAGGCATTTCAAATATCACTATCGTAAATGAGGAAAATAATCCTTCTACTTTAATTAGTAAAGATATCGGTCCAGGGAATTGTCTAATAGACTCTTGGGTTAGAAAAAATTCAAATAAAAAGTTTGATCAGGACGGGCAGCTTGCTTTAAGTGGAACAAAAAATGAAATAATTTTTGAGCAGGCCCAAGAATTATACTCTAACATGTTAAATAAAAAACTATCATTTGACACAAATGATTTTGACATATCTTTTGCTAGAGGTTTAAATCTTGAAGATGGAGTCGCAACTTTAACAGAGTTTACAGCGAACATTATTAGTGAAGAAATTTCTTTATCACTAAATAATTACAAGAATAATATCAAAAATATTTTACTTTGTGGCGGAGGCAGAAAAAATAAAACTCTCCTTGAAAAAATTAAAAAAAATTTACCTAACAATCTTCAATTAAATTTAATTGATGACTATAAAATTAATGGAGATTTTATTGAGTCCCAGGCTTTTGCATTTCTAGCTGTTAGATCAATCCTTCAACTACCAATTTCTTTCCCCAACACAACTGGGTGTAAAAAACCTTGTTTAGGTGGAAAATTAATTAAGATTTAAATTAATGCAGTTTTTTCTTTTAAATATTTTTCTATTTCTAAAGTCAATTCTTTTTCTTTATTTTTAAAAAAATGATTTGAGTTTTTAATTTTAGAAAAAATAACTTCAACACCTTTTTGGCTTTTAATTCTATTATCTAAATCATTAATACTTTCTTTAGTGACTAACTCATCATTTTCACTAAAAATCACCTGACCTGATGTTGGGCAAGGAGCTAAAAAAGAAAAATCATATACATTTGGTTGTGGTGATACAGCAATAAAATTATTCACTTCAGGTCTTCTCATAATAAGTTGCATACAAATTAGAGAACCAAATGAAAATCCAGAGACCCAACATTGGCTATAATCTAAGTTTTGTCGTTCTATCCAATCTAGAGCTGCTGCTGCGTCAGATAACTCTCCTTGTCCATTATCAAATACTCCTTCACTTTTACCAACGCCTCTAAAATTTACTTTAATCACTGAAAAACCATTTTCTAAAAAAATGTTATACATAAGTTGAACTATTCTATTGTTCATAGTGCCTCCATATTGAGGATGCGGATGAAGCACTATTGCTACTGGAGAACCAAATTTAGGATTTTTATAATATTTTGCTTCAAGTCTACCCGCTGGGCCAGGAATGAAAATTTCTAAACTCTTAGGTTTCATAATTGATAATGATTATTATTTTTAAAAAAAAGTAATGTTTTATAACATGTTTTTCTGCGGCAAATAATTTTTTTTAAATCATACTAAAATAGTAGGATTTAAATAAAAAATACTGTATTACAACGATTATTTATGAAACTTACAACTAAAGGCAGATACGCAGTAATGGCTATGGCGGACTTGGCCTCTTTTCAAGATAGAGGGCCGACTAGTCTTACCGATATATCTTTAAGACAAAATATATCACTAGCTTATTTAGAACAAATATTCATTAAGCTAAAAAATAAAAATTTAGTAAAAAGTATCAGGGGAGCTAAAGGAGGGTATGTTTTGGAAATTGCACCTGAAAATATTAAAATATCTAATATAATCGCAGCTGTTGATGAAGAAGTCAAAATGTTGAATTGCAAAAAAGAGTCCAAGAGGGGTTGTAATAACAAATCTTCTAAATGTATTACACACAATTTATGGGATCAGCTTGATCAACATATAAATAACTTTTTTGAAAAAGTAAAATTACAAGATTTAGTTAAAAAAAATCAAAATTTAAATAAATGAAAACAGAAGATTTAAAAAATAATAAAGATTATAAATACGGTTTCACAACTGATGTGGAAAACGTAAGATCTCCTAAAGGGTTAAGCGAAGAAACAATTAGATTTATCTCTAATATAAAAAAAGAACCTAATTGGATGTTAGAATGGAGACTAAAAGCTTTTAATAGATTAAAAGTTTTAAAAGAGCCTGACTGGCAAAAGCCAAAATATCCAAAAATAGATTATCAAGACTTGTACTATTATTCGGCACCTAAAAGTGCTTCGGAAAAACCGAAGAGTTTAGACGAAATAGATCCAAAAATATTAGAAACTTATAAAAAACTTGGAATACCTCTAGTTGAGCAAAAAAGATTAAACGGAATAGCTGTTGATGCTGTTTTTGACTCGGTTTCTGTGGCTACCACTTTTAAAGATGAACTCACAAAAAAAGGAATAATTTTTTGTTCAATATCAGAAGCTATACAAAAGCATCCAGATCTTGTTAAAAAATATCTTGGTTCTGTGATACCTATAAGTGATCACTATTTTGCTACTTTGAATTCAGCTGTATTCACTGACGGTTCTTTTGTTTACATTCCGCCTAATACAAAGTGTCCGATGGAACTATCTACTTATTTTAGAATTAATGCATCTGAAACTGGTCAATTTGAAAGAACTTTGATTATTGCTGATAAAGGAAGTTATGTGAGTTATTTAGAAGGTTGTACCGCTCCAATGAGAGATGAAAACCAACTCCATGCTGCAAATGTAGAATTAGTAGCACTAGATGATGCGGAAATTAAATATTCAACTGTTCAGAATTGGTATCCTGGAGATGAAAAAGGAGTTGGTGGAATTTATAATTTTGTAACTAAAAGAGGTGCGTGTAGAGGAAAAAATTCAAAAATTTCCTGGACTCAGGTTGAAACTGGTTCAGCAATTACATGGAAATACCCTAGTTGCATTTTACAAGGTGATAATTCTGTTGGTGAATTTTATTCAATAGCAATTACAAATAATTTTCAAAAAGCAGACACCGGCACAAAAATGATACACTTAGGCAAAAATACAAAAAGTAAAATCATTTCAAAAGGAATATCAGCAGGAAATGCGGACAATATGTATAGAGGGCTCGTTGAAATTAAAAATAAAGCAATTAATTCAAGAAACTACACTCAATGCGATTCTTTATTAATGGGTAATAAATGCGGAGCTCATACAATTCCATATATTAAAAATAATAACGCAACTTCAACAATAGAGCATGAAGCAACTACTACAAAAATAAACGAAGAACAGCTGTATTACTGTAATCAAAGAGGTCTGGATCAAGAAGAGGCAGTAAGTTTAATTGTAAATGGTTTCTGCAAAGAAGTGTTACAGCAATTGCCCATGGAATTCGCAGTCGAAGCACAAAAGCTTGTAGCGATAAGTTTGGAAGGAAGTGTAGGATAATGTTAAATATTAAAAATTTAGAAGCCACTATTGATAACAAGCACATTTTGAAAGGTTTAAATTTAAATATTAAGCCCGGGGAAGTTCATGCAATTATGGGCCCTAATGGTTCTGGAAAAAGTACACTAGCAAATGTGTTATCAGGCAAAAACGGTTATGAGATTAAAGGCGATATCAAATATAATGGAGAAAGCTTAAGCGAGCTTTCTACTGAAGAAAGAGCTCAAAAAGGAATTTTTTTAGCCTTTCAATATCCTTTAGAAATACCAGGGGTTAATACAAACACTTTTTTAAGAACTTCCCTGAACTCAGTAAGAAAGGCCCAAGGTGATAAAGAGTTAGATACATTAACTTTTTTAAAATTAATTAAAGAAAAAGCTTCAGAACTTGGCATTGATGAAAAATTTTTATCACGTCAACTTAATGTTGGATTTTCTGGCGGCGAAAAGAAAAAAAATGAGATTTTACAAATGAAACTCCTTCAACCAAAGTTATCAATTTTAGATGAGACAGACTCGGGTCTAGATATTGACGCACTTAGAATTGTGGCTGATGGAGTGAATTCCTATAAAAGCAAAGAAAATGCTTTTTTAATAATTACACATTATCAAAGATTACTTGATTATATAAAACCTGATTACGTCCATGTCCTATCTAATGGGAAAATTATTAAAACTGGTGATGCAGATCTCGGAGTTCAATTAGAAAAAACAGGTTATTCAAATATAGTTTAGATGAAACAAAATTACGATTTTAAAATAGATAAGATTAAAAATCTTTCTTCAGAGGAAATAAGTTTAAGAAAAAAAAACTTAGATCTTTTTTATCAAACTGGTTTTCCTAATAAAAAAGATGAAGACTGGAAATTTTCTGATCTAAATTCAATTTTAAGAAATAACTTCAATAAAATTGTTAATAATGATTTTTTACCAAGAGAGAAAGAATTTAAAATAATTGATCAATTTGAACATAATTTTATTTCATTATTTAACGGAAAACTTATATCTAAGGATTTTTCTTATGAAGAAAAAAATAAAATCTTAATAAACAATTTTAATTACAAGGATAATTTAGTTTTAGATAGTAAAAATTCATTATACTTTCTTAACAATGCTTTAGCTACAGGTGGTTTTTCTTTAGAGATTTCCAAAAACTATAAATTAAAAAAACCATTAGTTGTTTATAATAATTTTTCTAATTCATTGAAGGAAGAAATAGTAAATTACAAAAATTCAATAATTTTAAATGAAAATTCAGAATTAAATTTAATTAATTATATAAATAATTCTTCAAAAGAGAACTTTATGGTAAACATCTTAGAAAATATTAAAGTAAAAAAAGATTCTTCTTTAAATAACATTTTAATTAATAATTCCAAATGTAATTGTTATTTTTATAAATATATTAAGAGTGACCTAGAAAAAAATTCAAATTTTGAAAACTATTTTTTATCTTCTGGTTTGAAATTTAATAAATTTGATGTTGAAATTAATCTTAATGAAGAAAATTCAAATAGTAGTGTTTTTTCAGCTTTAAACTTAATAAATAAAGAGCATCAAGAAATAAAGACTCGAATAAATCATAACGCCCCAAATTGTAATAGCTACCAGAAGGTAAAAAATGTTTTAAACGATGAAAGCAAAGGCGTTTATCAAGGAAAAATTTTTGTAAAAAATATTGCACAAAAAACAGATGCCTATCAATTAAGTAAAGCTTTAATTTTAAAAGATGCAGCAGAATTTGATGCAAAACCTGAGTTAGAAATTTATGCAGATAACGTTAAATGCTCTCATGGCTCTACTTCTGGAAGCATAGATTTAAATTCAATACATTATTTAAAATCTAGAGGCATTCCTGAAAAGGAAGCTTATCAAATGCTAATTAATGGCTTTTTATGCGAAATCTTAGAAAAATTATCTGAAGGAAAAATAAAAAATTTTTTAAAAGAAAAATTAGAGAGACAAATTAATGGATATTAAAAATATAAAAAAAGAGTTTCCAATTTTTAAACAAAAAATTAATGGTAAACCTTTGGTTTATTTGGACAGTGCTAACTCGTCTCAAAAACCAAAAGTGGTTATAGATAAAATCTCAAACTTTTATGAAACAGAGTTTTCTAATGTTGGGAGAAGCGTTCATACTCTGGCAGTAAAAGCAACAAATAGATTTGAGGCCACAAGAGATAAAGTTCAAAAATATTTAAATGCCAAACATAGAGAAGAAATAATATTTACTAAAGGTGCAACAGAAGCAATAAATTTAGTAGCTTCGTCTTATGGTAAAAAATATATTAATAAAGGAGATGAAATAATAATAACAGAATTAGAACATCACTCTAACTATGTTCCTTGGAATTTTTTAAGAACTGAAAAAGGAGCTATAATAAAATTTGCTCAAGTTAATGAAGGTGGCGATGTCGAGGTAGAAGAAATTAAAAAACTTATTACTAATAAAACTAAAATGATTGCTATCACTCATATATCAAATGTAACAGGAGCAGTTTTACCGATTACAAAAATTGTAGATCTTGCAAAAGAAAAAAATATTCCAGTGTTAATTGATGGGACACAAGGTGCACCACATTCCAAAATCGATATGCAAAAAATTGGATGTGATTTTTATGCAATATCCTGTCATAAAATGTACGGACCAAACGGTCTTGGTATATTATACATGAAAAAAAAATGGGTTGATGATTTGCCACCATATCAAGGCGGTGGCGGCATGATTAATGAAGTCAAAAAAGAGGATATAACTTTTGCAGATGCTTATACTAAATTCGAGGCTGGAACAATGCAAACAGCTGACGTAGTTGCATTCGCTGAGTCTCTAAATTTTATTGAGGATCTGGGTATTAAAAATATCGCCTCTCATGAGAACGAGATTTTACAATATGGTTTAGAAAAATTAAGAAAAAACAATTCTGTAAATATAATTGGTGATCCAAAAGAAAGAGGGTCAGTTTTATGTTTTACTTTAAAGGACATTCACCCTCATGATATTGCAACTATTTTGGATGATGATGGAGTTGCGATAAGAGCCGGACATCATTGTTGCCAAATATTGCATGATAAACTTGGTATACCTGCGACAGCTAGAGCTTCAATTGGAGTTTATAATGATAAAGAGGATATAGACAAATTATCTGAAGCAATTCAAAAATGTCAGAAAGTATTTCAAAATTAAATGGAACTTAAAGAGCTATATCAAGAAATTATTTTAGATCATGGAAAAAATCCTAGAAATAAAGGAAAGTGTGATGGCTACACTAATGATGCAAAAGCTCACAATCCTTTGTGTGGTGACAAAGTTCACATTTTTTTGAAACTTAACAAAGAAAAAGAAATTGAAGACTTAAGTTTTGAAGGAGAAGGGTGTGCTATCTCTTTGGCCTCAGCATCTATTTTGACAGAAACTGTTAAAGGAAAAGATCTATCATTCCTAAAAAAAGTAAATGAGGATTTCATAAACATGATTAAAAATAAAACAAAAATTACATTAAATAGCCTTACCGAGGATCAGATTACTACGATTACTTCTTTATCCGGGGTTCAAGAATTTCCAATGAGGGTTAAATGCGCCACAATGGCTTGGCATACTTGTTTGTCAGCAGTTGAAAAAAAATGAGTGAATTAAAAGATAAAGTAATTTTAGAGATAAAAAAGATTTATGATCCCGAAATACCGGTGAATATATATGAATTGGGTCTAATTTATAAAATAGACATTGAAAATACGAAAAAAGTAAATATAGAAATGACTCTGACCTCTCCAAATTGTCCAGTAGCTGAAAGTTTGCCTAAAATGGTTAAAGATAATATACTAAAACTAGACGGTGTTGACGATGTTGATTTAAAATTAGTCTGGGATCCGCCTTGGACTAAAGATAAAATGTCTGAAGCCGCAAAATTAGAATTGAATTTATGAGCGAACAAGTAATAAAATTAAGTCAAAATGCAGCTGAAAGAATTAAAGAGATTATGTCTAAAGCTGAAGATCAAACTATCGGCGTTAGAGTAGGAGTCAAATCTGGTGGTTGTGCGGGAATGTCTTATGTAATGGAATATGCAAAAGACATTAAACCAAATGAAGAAATTGTAGAAGACAAGGGAGTAAAAGTTCTAATTGATCCTAAAGCAATAATGTATCTTTTAGGCACTGAAATGGATTACAAAAAAGAGAAGTTTTCATCTCAATTTGTATTCAAAAATCCTAATGAAACTGAACGATGCGGATGTGGGGAGTCTTTTAAAGTTTAGCCGCTGTAATACATCTCAAATTCAATAGGATGAGGTGTATGCTCAAATTTATAAATTTCTTGGAATTTCAATTCAATGTAAGCGTCGATTTGATCGTCAGTGAAAACTCCACCTTCAGTTAAAAACTTTCTATCTTTATCAAGGTTTTGCATAGCCTCTCTTAAAGAACCACAAACGGTAGGGAGTTTTTTAACTTCATCTTCAGATAAAGAATATAAATCGTCGTCAAAAGATTTACCTGGATCAATCTTGTTTTTAATCCCATCAATACCTGCCATAAGCATAGATGCAAATGTTAAATATGGATTCCCCGCAGCATCTGGAAATCTAATTTCACATCTTGCTGCTTTAGGATTCATTATTACCGGTATTCTGCAAGATGCAGATCTATTTCTTGCTGAATAAGCTAAAATCACTGGGGCTTCAAAACCAGGGATTAAACGCTTATAACTATTTGTTGTTGCATTAGAAAATGCGTTAATTGCTTTAGCGTGTTTAAGTATTCCACCAATGTAATATAACGCTTCTTTTGAAAGACCTGCGTACTCTTTACCCATAAATACTGGAGTGTTACCTTTCCAGATTGATTGGTGACAATGCATTCCGGAACCGTTATCTCCTTTTACTGGCTTAGGCATAAACGTAGCTGTTTTACCGAAAGAGTGAGTGACCATTTGAACTGCATATTTATATAGTTGCACGTTATCAGCTTGATTAGTTAGCGTTCCAAAATACATTCCTAACTCGTGTTGACTTGGAGCAACCTCATGGTGATGTTTTTCTACTTTCACACCCATATCTTTAAGAGCTTTTAAATATTCACCTCTCATATCTTGAGCGCTGTCAACTGGCGGTACTGGAAAATAACCACCTTTAATACCAGGTCTGTGACCCATATTACCATTCTCGTATTTTTTTCCAGTATTGTAAGGTCCCTCTGAGCTATCAATACTAAAACTAGTTTCATTCATGTCATTTTTGAATCTAACATCGTCAAAAACAAAAAATTCTGGCTCAGGTCCGAAATAAGATTTGTCTCCTATACCAGATTTTTTTAAATAGGCTTCAGCTTTTTTTGCTGTGCCTCTAGGATCTCTTTCATAAGGATCTTTTTTTACTGCATCTAAAATATCGCAAAAAATATTTAAAGTTGTATGAGAGTTAAAAGGATCAATAATCGGTCTATCTAAGTCAGGTTTTAAAATCATATCTGACTCGTTTATTGCTTTCCATCCAGCTATTGAGGAGCCATCGAAAAAAACTCCATTATTAAGCATTTCTTCGTCTACAACAGTTGAGTCCATAGTTAAATGCTGGAGTTTCCCCTTAGGGTCTGTAAATCTCAAGTCAACAAATTCAACTTGTTTGTCCTTTATAAGCTTTAAAACATCTTTTGAACTCATTTTGCTCCTTTTAAATTATGTATAAACGCTGCGAAGATATATAAGGAGGCTTTTTATAGTATAATTAAATATAAATATCAGCTATGCATTTATCACATATCCAAACTTCAAGCTCACGATGAGAGAAGCAAATACGTTTGATTTATCATTATTAATTTTATTAGCTATTATTTGGGGCTCGTCTTTTTTTAATATAAAGATAGCTACATACTCTTATGACCCAATTACGCTAGCTTTGGTAAGAGTAATTTTTGCAAGTATACCTCTATTAATTCTTTGTAAAATTAGTGGAATCAAGATTGAAGCTTTCAGTAAAAATTGGAGTTGGTATGCTCTAATTGGACTTTGTAACATTGCAATACCTTTCGTTTTAATTGCTATAGGAACTGCAAAAATTAATAGTTACCTTGCAGCAATATTAATGAGCACCACCCCTTTAAGTGGATCAATACTAGCCCATTTTTTTACAAAAGATGAAAAACTATCTTTTTTAAAATCTCTGGGTGTTTTAATTGGCTTCAGCGGAATTATATTATTATTTTTTGATAAAGTTATTATAAATAGCGAAAATTATATTTACGCCTTGATAACTATTTTAGGATCAACATTTTACTGTATTGGAGGCTTATTAACTTTAAAATTAAAAAATAAAAAGAATGAAAATGTTACAACATCTACAACTTTATGGTCGGTTATTTTTCTTCTTCCTTTTTCATTAATACTAGAAACACCATGGGAGTCCTCACCAACTTTAGCTTCGACCCTCTCATTACTTTATTTAGGTGTCATCGCAACGGGATTAGCCTGGCTAATTAGATTTAGAATTTTAACAATAAATGGCTTAGTTTTTCAAACTCAGGTAGCTTATTTAATACCAATTTTCGGAATAATTTTTGGTTATTATCTAATGGATGAAATAATTACTTGGAAAGTTATAGTATCATTAGTTGTAATACTTATTGGAATTTATATATTTAAAAAAAATAACAAAGGAAAAAAAAAGAATGAGCACAGAGTCAATTGAGTCAAGCTTTTTGTCTATTTTTGCTTTAATAAGTTTTTTTATTTTTCTACTTGTAAGTAAATACTCACATAAAATTAGAGGAGGTTCTTTACTTGATAAAGATTTTTTTAAACCACAAGCTTTTCACGATTTTCCAATAACTCGTAGCGGAGGAATTGCTGCAATTATTTCTTTGAGTATTTTTTTTCTAATTTATTACTTGCTATATTCAAAAATTTTATATGATTATATTTTTATCAGCTATTCAATGTTTTTAGTCGGTTTTTTAGATGATTTAAAAATTAATATTAAACCATTTAAAAGATTGATCTTAATGGTGCTTCTACTCTTTATACTTATTTTTATCTTGCCAATTAAAATTTTTAATATAGATATTCCATTTTTAGTACCCTTGATGTCTAGTCACACACTTTCCTCGATATTTGTATTATTATGTTTTTTATTTGTAATTAATGGAGCTAATTTAATAGATGGTTTTAATGGTTTACTCACAATTAATCTTATAATCATTAATAGTATTTTAGTTTATATAAATATGAATAATGAAAATTTTGAATTTTCAATTTTACTGATATCTCAAATTATAATTCTTTTATCATTTTTATTATTCAATTTTCCAAGTGCGAAAATTTTTCTTGGAGACAGTGGAGCTTACTTATTTGGATCTTTAACAAGTTTAAACACAATAATTACGAATAACTTAAATCCAAATATTTCCTCATTTTTCTTCTGTACACTTTTATTTTATCTTTTTTTTGAAGTATTTTTTTCATTTTTTAGAAAATTAACTCAAAAAAAATCTCCTATTTATCCGGATGATGAACATTTACATATGCTGAGTTTTTATAAAATCTCAAGTATTTATGGAAAAAACAAAGGCAACTATTTGAATTCAATTATTATAAATTTTTTTTACTTAATAATGATAATACCTGGACTATATTTAGCAGAATATCCTGACCTAAGCAGATATTGGTTTTTTGTTATACTGTTAATTTACTTAATAATTTACTCTAGACTTTATCATTTAACAAAAAATTAAATTGATATATAAATCAACGACCAAATGAAAGGGCAAGTGGCGGAATTGGTATACGCGCTGGTCTTAGAAACCAGTGCCGCAAGGCTTAAGAGTTCGAGTCTCTTCTTGCCCACCAAAATGTTATGAAAGTAGAAATAAAATCAAAAAAAGGTCTTAGAACAATTTTATCTGTAATAGTTGATAAAAAAAACATACAGACAAAAATGAATGATAGACTTAAAGAACTTCAAAAAGACATAGCATTAAAAGGTTTTAGACCTGGCAAAGTTCCTCCAGAAGTAATTAAAAGTCAATTTGGAAAATCTATTTATGGAGAGGTGGTAGATAAGATTTTAAGAGAAACTACAACAAAAGCTATAGATGAAAAAAAATTGAAAGTTGCAGGACAGCCAAAAATTGATTTGAAACAATTTGGAGAAGGAAAGGATCTAAATTATGAGCTCCAAATAGATTGTTTGCCGAGTGTTACTTTAAAAAGTTTTGAAAAATTTAAAGCTACAAGTTTTAAAATAAAAATAGAAGAAAAAATTGTTGAGGAAAAATTGAAAGAAATTTCAACTCAAAATAAACAGTTTGAGGATAAAAATGAAAAAGAAAAAGCAACTAATGGAGATCAAGTCACTTTTAATTATTCAGCTACCGTAGACGGTAATAAATTTGACGGCAGTGAAGGAAAAGGGGTACAGCTAGAATTAGGAAAAGATCTTTTTTTAAAAGGGTTTGATGAACAGTTAATTGGTGTGAAAAAAAATGATACAAAAATACTAAACGCTACACTTCCAGCCAATCATCCAAAAAAAGAACTTGCTAACAAAAAAACTAAATTTGAATGTAAAATTTTAAACGTAAAAAAACCTAAAGCTATTAAAATCGATGATGATTTTGCTAAATCAATGGGAGCAAAGGATATTAAAGATTTAAAATCTTTGATTGAAAAACAAATCTCGGGACAATATTCCCAAGCATTGAACTCAATAACGAAAAAAGAAATATTAGATCAAATTGAAAAAAATCATCAAGTAGATTTACCACAAAATTTAATCGAGCAAGAAATTTCAATCATGACCAAAAATCTTAAACCAGAAGAAAAAGAAAAACATAAGT
>CACEBP010000012.1 GCA_902557785.1 uncultured Pelagibacteraceae bacterium
TGTGAAATAGAAATTTGCAATTTCTTTTGATCACCAAGACTAAGATTATAATTTAAGATCTCTTTTTGAACGTCAGTAAGATCATCAGAGTGCTCAATAATATACTTTTCAAGATTATCTGTTAAATCTAATTTTTTAGGCATAATTAGCCTTTTAAAAGTTTTTTTAGAATCTCGTTTGTTAATTGAGGGTTTGCTTTTCCACCAGATAATTTCATAACCTGTCCGACAAAAAAACCAAATAATTTTTCTTTTCCAGCTTTGTATTGATCAACTTTATCTTTATTTTTTGATAATATTTCATTAATCATTTTCTCTAATTCTTTAGGATCACTTTGCTGCTTCATTCCTTTTGACTCTATAATTTTTTTTGGATTATCTCCGCTTTCAACCATAATTTCGAAAACTTCTTTTGCTATTCTCCCTGAAATTTCTCCGGATTTAATTGCTTGAACTAACTCTGCGAAATGTTTTGCTGATATAGGAGATTTTGATATATCAAGCCCCCTATCATTTAACATTGCAAATAAATCTCCCATCATCCAAGTAGCTGCAAGTTTTTTATCAGATAGTTTTGCAACTTCTTCGTAATAGTCAGATATTTCTTTTTCTGAGACTAAAACATTTGCTTCATATGCATTTAGTCCATACTCTTTTACAAATCTTTCCTTTTTTTTATCAGGAAGCTCTGGAAGAGATTTTTTTAAGTCATCGATTAATTTTTGTTCTAACTTTAATGGAAGAAGATCTGGATCAGGAAAATATCTATAATCATGTGCATCTTCTTTAGATCTCATTGATCTTGTTTCATTTTTTTTTGTGTCGAAAAGTCTTGTTTCTTGATCTATTTTTTTACCATTTTCTATTAGTTCAACTTGTCTTCCAGCTTCATATTCTATTGCCATCTGCATAAATTTTATAGAATTTACATTTTTGATTTCACAACGTGTTCCAAAATTTGTATCACCTTCTTTTCTTACAGATACGTTTACATCTGCTCTAAGTGATCCCTCTTGCATATTTCCATCACAGGTTCCTAAATATCTCATTATTGATCTTAATTTTTTTATGTAAGCATTAACTTCATCTGGTGACCTAAGATCTGGTTTGCTAACAATTTCCATTAAAGCAATTCCTGAACGATTTAAATCTACGTAAGTGTTAGATGGATCAATATCATGAATACTTTTACCCGCATCTTGCTCGAGATGAAGTCTCTCTATGCCAATTTCTTTTGACCCGTAAGGCATATCTAATAAAACTTTACCTTCCCCTACGATAGGATTCTTATACTGAGATATTTGATAACCTTGAGGTAAATCTGCATAGAAATAATTTTTCCTATCAAAAACTGAGTAATTATTTATTTTAGCATTTAAACCAAGGCCAGTTCTTACTGCTTGCTTAACACATTCTTCATTGATGACCGGTAACATTCCTGGAAAAGCAGAGTCAATTAAACTCACCTGATTATTGGGATCAGCACCAAATTTAGTTGATGACCCAGAAAAAAGTTTGGATTTAGATAAAACTTGAGCATGAACTTCAAGCCCTATCACAACTTCATATTTCCCTTTTTCTCCCTTAATAAAATAATCAAATTTTTCTTTGCTCATGACCACCACTTTTTAATTTCATTTTTAAAACCACAGTTTTTTTCAAATGCATAACCAATATTAAGAATTTTTTGCTCGTCTAACGCTTTACCAATAAGCTGTAAACCTAAAGGATGACCTTGCTTATCAACACCTGCAGGCATTGATAAAGCTGGTAGACCAGCTAAATTTACAGGTACAGTAAAAATATCATTCAAATACATAGAAACAGGATCATTTGTTTTTTCTCCTATTTTGAATGCTGAACTTGGTGTTGATGGTGTAAGAATAGCATCTATTTTTTTAAAACTTTCATCAAAATCTTTTTTAATTAGTTGTCTAACTTTTTGTGCTTTAAGATAATAAGCATCATAATAACCTGATGAAAGAACATAAGTTCCAATTAATATTCTACGTTTAACCTCATCTCCAAAACCTTCAGACCGAGTTTTTTCATACATCTCAATTAAATCCTTTCCTTGTTTTGATCTATAACCATATCTAACTCCATCATACCTGGCTAAATTGGACGAAGCTTCAGCTGGAGCAACTATATAATAAGTAGGTAAAGCATATTTTGTATGAGGCAATGATATATCAATTAATTGTGCGCCAAGATCTTTTAATATCTTTTTTCCTTTTTCCCAGAGTTCATCAACTTCTTTAGGCATATTGTCAACACGATATTCTTTCGGAATTCCAATTTTTAAACCTTTAATATTATCTTTTAAATTTTTTGAATATTGTTCTTTCTTTTTATTTATTGAAGTAGAATCTTTTTCATCAAACCCAGACATAGCCTCCAACATAATTGCACAGTCTTTAATAGTTTTTGTCATTGGACCAGCTTGATCTAAAGAAGATGCAAAAGCTACGATACCCCATCTAGAACATAAACCATAAGTTGGTTTTAAACCTACTGTGCCAGTGAAAGAAGCTGGTTGTCTTATTGATCCGCCTGTATCTGTTCCAATTGTAGCTGGAGTTAAGTCAGCAGCTAAAGCAGATGAGGATCCTCCAGATGAGCCGCCAGGTACTAATTGATCTCCTACTGGATTAATTACATTTCCATAATAACTTGTTTCATTAGAAGAGCCCATTGCAAACTCATCACAATTTAGTTTTCCTAAAAGAAAAGACCCATGGTCCCATAAATTTTTTGTAACTGTTGACTCATAAGATGGAATAAAATTATTTAAAATGTTACTTCCAGCAGTTGTTTTTGTATTTTCTGTACAAAATAAATCTTTTACAGCTAAAGGTATTCCAGGAAGTAATTGATCAAAATTTGGTTTATTATCAAATTGTTTTGCGTTATCTAAAGCTTGATCAAATGTT
Source organism: uncultured Pelagibacteraceae bacterium (assembly GCA_902557785.1). Classification (GTDB taxonomy): domain Bacteria; phylum Pseudomonadota; class Alphaproteobacteria; order Pelagibacterales; family Pelagibacteraceae; genus Pelagilacustribacter. The sequence goes on from CACEBP010000012.1 coordinate 2,933, forward strand.
GTAGTAACAAATGCATTTAACTTTTTTGCACTTTCAATATTTTTTACATATGCTTTAGTTAATTCTGTAGATGAGACTTTTTTCGTTTTTACGTTTTTTATAATGTCATTTAGACTTTGATTTGTAATATCAGCCATTACTCTACCACCTTTGGAACTACAAAAAATTCTTCGTTCTCTTTAGGAGAATTTTTCAGAATTTTCTCTCTTATCTTGCCATCACTAATTTCATCTTTTCTCGATCTTAATGACTGATTAAGTATAGATGTTAATGGTTCAACTTTATCTGTATTTAGTTCATTTAATTGCTCTATAAACTTAAAAATAGAGTTTAAATCTTTTGTTAGACTCTCAACTTTGGCTTCATCAACTGAAATTCGAGCTAATTTTGCAACATGTTTAATTTTTTCTTTATCTAGGGACATTTGTGAAATAAGTTAATTTAAATGTGTTTTATCACAAATTAGGTAAATTTCATGCTTGATATTGAAGAATTTAAGAAAAAACTCGATAAAAAGTCTAGGTTAATGGGAATTGACCCAGGTAGAAAACGTGTTGGTATAGCCATTTCTGATGAAAATAAAATTATTGCAACTCCTTATACAACTTTAATAAAAAATAAATATTCTGAATTTCTCAAAGAAATAATAAAGATTTTTAATGAAAATCAGATTAAAGGTATAGTTGTTGGCAATCCAATCAATATGGACGGATCATCTAGTCAATCGTCGCAATCAGCTAAAGATTTAGCTATTAATCTATCAAAAGATGTTACTGAAAATGTCACTTTATGGGATGAGAGATTATCAAGTCAGGGAGCGTTCAATTTATCCAATGATTTAGCATCAAACACGTCAAAAAAAATAAGCAAATTAGATGAGAATTCTGCACAATTTATACTTCAAGGAGCCTTGGACTACTTAACTAAAGAAAATACTTGATCTGATACTATAAAACGCCTATAGAGTTGATTTTAATGGCAGTTAAGAAAAACAATACAGCTATTAAAAACTCTCCCAAACATCTTCTTGGTATTCAAAACCTTTCGATATTAGAAGCTAAAGCAATATTAGATGAAGCAAAAAAATTTATTGAATTAAACAGAAGTAACTCAAAAAAATTAGATGTACTAAGAGGAAAAACTCAAATTAATTTATTTTTTGAACCATCCACAAGAACTCAAAGTTCGTTTGATCTAGCAGGTAAAAGATTAGGTGCAGATGTAATGTCTATGAACATGGACAACTCAGCGCTTAAAAAAGGTGAAACTTTAATTGATACAGCAATGACTTTAAACGCGATGCACCCTGACTTAATTGTAATTAGGCATCAAGACTCTGGTGCACCAAATTTATTATCTCAAAAAGTTAATTGTGCAGTTATAAATGCTGGTGATGGAAGAAGAGAGCACCCTACTCAAGCTTTACTTGACGCTTTAACAATAATTAACAGAAAAGGTAAGATTGAAGGACTGAAGATAGCAATTTGTGGTGACATACTTCACTCAAGAGTAGCTAGATCAAATATTTATTTAATGAACATGTTAGGTGCTGAAGTAAATGTAATAGCACCTAAAACATTAATGCCAAAATCAATAAATAGAATGGGAGTAAAGTCTTTTACAGATATGAAGAAGGGTCTTGAAGGTTGCGACATTGTAATGATGTTAAGATTGCAAAATGAAAGAATGCAGGGATCATTCTTACCTTCAAAAAGAGAATATTATGAATTTTATGGCTTAACTCCAGAAAAATTAAAATTTGCAAAAAAAGATGCACTGATTATGCATCCCGGTCCAATGAATAGAGGAGTAGAAATAGATACAAAACTTGCAGACGACATAAACGTTAGTTTGGTTAAAGAGCAAGTTGAATTAGGTGTAGCAGTAAGAATGGCTTGTTTAAAAAAGTATTGTAAATAAATGAAAGAAAAAATTTTTATTAATGCAAGAATTATAGATCCATCACAAAGCATGGATGAGAAAGGCTCTTTAATTTTAAATGATAAAGGAAAAGTAAAAGCTATAGGAAAAAATGTAAAAAAAACTGACGCTAATAAAGATGCTGAAATAATTGATTTAAAAGACAATATTTTAATTCCAGGGTTAGTAGATATGAAGGCTTTTGTAGGCGAGCCAGGATATGAATATAAGGAAAACTTTAGAACTCTTAGCCAAGCAGCTTTAGCTGGAGGGGTAACATCTATAGTAACTATGCCTAATACGAAACCCATTATTGATAACGTTTCGATGGTTGATTTCATTATTAGAAGAGGAAGAGACAAAGCTAATGTTAACCTTTTTCCTTGTGCTTCAATAACTAAACAATGTGAAGGTAAGCTGATGACTGAGTTTGGTTTACTCTCTGGTAGAGGAATAATTGGCTTTAGCGATGTTAATAAAACCATTCAAAATACAGAGCTAATGTCTAGGATAATGGATTATGCTTCTGATATTGGGGTTTTGATAATGCAACATGCAGAAGACTATGAGTTATCAAAAAACGCTTGTATAAATGACGGAGAAATAGCTACAAGACTTGGGCTACAAAGTGTGTCAGCTCTAGCCGAAAAAATAATAATTGAAAGAGACTTAAGTTTACTTAGTGAATATCCTTGTAGATATCACATAAATCAAATTTCATCTAAACAATCTTTAGATGTTATTAGAAAAAATAAAAATAATGGTAAAAAATTTAGCGTAGGTGTCTCAATTAATAATTTGTCACTAAATGAAAATGATATTGGTGAATTTAAGACTTTTTTAAAATTATCTCCCCCTCTTAGACTTGAAGACGATAGATTATCACTTGTTCAAGGTATCAAAGATGGGTTAATAGATGTAATAGTTTCAGATCATTTACCTGAGGATGAAGAAAGTAAAAGATTGCCATTCGCACAAGCAGCTACAGGCGCTATTGGTGTAGAGACCCTACTGCCTCTTTCTTTAGAAATGTATCACAATGAGTCTCTTCCTCTGAATAAAATTATAGAAACTTTAACCATTAACCCTGCTAAAATATTAAATATAAAAAAAGGAACTTTAGCAAAAGGGTCAGATGGTGATATTTGTATATTTGATTTAGAGGCACCATGGAAAGTGGACGCTGATAAACTGAAATCTAAATCAAAAAATACAGCTATAGAAAATAGAAATCTTCAAGGCAAAATTTTAATGACTTATCTTAATGGTGAACTAGTCTACTCAAACTGATGGAAATGAATTTTATAATAGTTGCTTTGTATTCTTATTTATTAGGATCTATTCCTTTTGGATTAGTTTTAACAAAAATATTTTTAAAAAAAGATATTAGAGAAATTGGATCAGGAAATATTGGAGCCACGAACGTTTTAAGAACTGGAAAAAAATCTCTAGCAATTGCTACCCTCATACTTGATTTATTAAAAGGATATTTTTCTATAGCTTTAACATTTATTTATTTTGAAAATCTAATTTCATACTCTGCCTTGATTTGTTTTATCGGTCATATTTTTCCTGTTTGGTTAAAATTTAGAGGTGGTAAAGGAATTGCAACTTACTTGGGAGTTGTATTAGCACTTTCATATAAATTTTTTCTAATTTTTGGAATTACTTGGCTTGTTTTGTCTTTTTTATTTAGATACGCGTCATTATCTTCGATCATTTCATCTTTGATTGTTTTTATTTACTCATATTTTTTTATAAATAATTTTTCATTAATACTTTTTATTTTTTTTATAATTATCATTTACACACATCGAGAAAATATAGTTCGATTAAAAAATTCTGAAGAAAGTAAAATTAAGTTATAAGTGTTGTCTTTTCTTGTTTTTAAATAATAAATTTGACAAATTCGTTTAATTTTGAAAATAAACGAATAATGAACTTAGTAATTGTTGAAAGTCCAGCGAAAGCAAAAACAATAAATAAATATTTAGGTAAAGATTATTTAGTTTTAGCTAGCTATGGACACATAAGAGACCTTCCTTCAAAAAATGGGTCTGTTGATCCTGAAAATAAATTTCAAATGGAATGGGAAATAGACTCATTCTCAAAAAAATATTTAAAAGAAATTACAAATGCTGCCGAAGACTCTGATAAAATTATTTTAGCAACGGATCCTGATCGTGAAGGTGAAGCTATTGCATGGCATGTTAAAGAGGTTTTAGATAAAAAAAAATTACTTAAAGATAAACATCTGGAAAGAGTTGTTTTCAATGAGATAACAAAAAAAGCAATTCTAGATGCAATTAAAAATCCAAGAGAAATTCATTTGCCTTTGGTTGAAGCTTATCTGGCGCGGAGAGCTTTGGACTACCTTGTAGGATTCAATATTTCACCAATCCTTTGGACGAAATTGCCTGGATCAAAATCAGCAGGAAGAGTTCAATCAGTAGCTTTAAAACTTATTACTGAAAGAGAAAAAGAAATAGAATTATTTAAACCAGAAGAACACTGGACTCTTACATCTGACTTTACGAACAAAGATAATAAAAATATTTTCTCAAAATTGAGTTTATTTAATGGTGAAAAAATTGAAAAATTTTCTTTTAAAAGTAAAGAAGAAATACAAAAAGCAATAGATGAAATCAATAAAACAAAATTTAAAATTGCCGATGTAAACACTAAAGTATTTAGACGAAACCCCCTAGCACCTTTTACAACATCAACTTTACAACAGACTGCTTCAGGAAGATTTGGTTTTGGAGCTTCCAGAACAATGCAAATTGCACAACGACTTTATCAAGGTGTAGATATCGAGGGTGAAACTACTGGATTAATTACTTATATGAGAACTGATGGAACTAATATTTCAAAAGAAGCAATTGATGACTTTAGGAAATTCATAACTGATGATTATGGTGATAAATATTTACCAGAGGCACCAAATAGTTTTACGGGAAAAAAAGCAAAGAATGCTCAGGAAGCACATGAAGCGATTAGACCAACTAATATAAGTAGAAAACCTTCTGATATTAAAAAATATGTAAATGCAGATCAATTTAAACTTTATGAATTAATTTGGAGTAGAGCCTTATCATCTCAAATGACTCCAGCAGAATTTGATCGAAATACGATAATTATTTCTTCGAATGATAATAAAATAAACTTTAGAGCTAGCGGCTCAGTCGTAAAATTTGATGGATTTCTTAAAGTTTATCAAGTTCAAGAAACCGAAGAAGATGCAAAAAATATTTTGCCTGAAGTCAAAGTCGGAGAAGAAATTAGTATACTTAAGCTAAATAATGATCAGCATTTTACAGATCCACCGCCACGTTACTCTGAGGCTAGTTTAGTAAAAAAAATGGAGGAATTAGGCATAGGAAGACCCTCCACCTATGCTAGTATTATATCAGTATTATCAACGAGAAATTATGTCGAATTAATTAATAAAAGGTTTAATCCAACTGATAGAGGCAAGCTAATATCAGCTTTTTTAGAAAAATTATTCTCTAAATACGTAGATTATAATTTCACCGCAGACTTAGAAAATCAATTAGATGAAATTACTAGTGGTAAAATTGAATGGGTTCAAGTTTTAGATAATTTTTGGAAAGATTTTTACGAAAATGTTGGGAAGGTAAAAGAAAAGAGAACTAGAGAAGTATTAGACTTATTAAATGAAAGTTTAGGAGCTTTAATTTTTGAAAGAGATGATAAAGATGCTATAGATCGGAAGTGTAAGTTATGCTCCAATGGAGAGCTGAGTCTTAAGAATAGTTTTAGAGGTGGAGCTTTTATAGGATGTTCAAATTATCCTGAGTGTAAATTTACTAGACCCTTATCTAAAGCTAAAGCTGCAGCTCAATATAACTTAGCGGAACCTAAATTACTAGGTCAAAACGAAAAAGGTAAAGATATATATTTGAAGAATGGTAGATTTGGTCCCTACTTACAATATGAAAAAGGGGAAGAAGAATTAGAAACAAAAAAGAAAAAAGGTAGAAAGAAAAAAAATGAGAATGAACATCTCAAAAATGTTTCCATTCCAAAAGGTATTGATGTTGACAGTATTGATTTAGACAAAGCGAAATATTTATGCTCTCTTCCAAAGGTATTAGGACAACATCCAGATAACGGACAAGATATAACCCTAAACTCTGGAAGATTTGGTCCATATCTAAAATGTGAAAATAAATCTGCAAGACTTGAAAATGTTGAGGATCTGTTTTCAATTGGAATTAATCGAGCAATAACATTGATTGCTGAGGCTAAACCAGGAAGAATTTCCTCTTCATTAATTAAAGATCTTGGAGAACATCCAGATGATAAAAAGCCAGTTAGAATTATGAAAGGACAATATGGACCTTATATTAAATATAAATCTCTTAATGCAACAATTCCAGAGGAAAAAGACCCTAATGAATTGACTATGGAAGAAGCATTAATTTTGATAGAAAGAAGAAAAGAATATGACAAAACAAAAAAAAAGAAAAAATAGAATTTTATTATTAATCATTTCGTTTTTTTTTTTAAATTTAAATTTTCAGTCTCTAAAAGCAAATCAATCGGAATGTAAAAAATTTGATATAATTTGTAAATCAAAACAGTTTGCAGAGGATACTATTGAGTATCAAAAAAAAGAATTTAACGATGCAAAAAAGCAATTTAACAAAAATAAAGATGAATTTAAAAAGATTATCCCTAAAAAAGATTAAAGATGTCAATAATTAAAAGATTAGAAGAATTAAATATTAAATTACCTACCCCAAAACCCCCAGTAGGAGCTTATGTGGCTACAAAGATTGTTGGAAAACTATTATATGTTTCTGGTCAAATATCTATCGATGAAAATGCAAAACTTATAACAGGTAAGATTGGAAAAGATTTAGACTTAGATAAAGGTTATAAAGCCGCCGAGAGATGTGGTTTAAGTATTGTTGCGCATGTTAAAAATGCTTGTGGAGGGGATTTGGATAAAATCAAATCTTGTGTAAAACTAACAGGTTATGTTAATTCAACAGACGATTTTAAGGATCAACCAAAAATTATAAATGGTGCTTCAGATATTATAGCAAAGATTTTTGATAAAAAAGGTGAACACACGCGAGCAGCAGTGAGTGTTAATAGTTTGCCTTTAGGAGTTGCTGTAGAAGTTGACGCTATATTTGAACTTAATTAGCATTAGGTCTGCCAACAGAATAGTATTTAATTTTATTTTTTTTCATATCTTCAGCAGAATAAAGATTTCTTAGGTCGAACACTTTAAATTTTGTATTTTTAACAATTTTTTTGAAATCTATTGATTTAAATTCATCCCATTCAGTGAGTAGAATTACTAAGTCTGCGTCACTACAATTAGATTTTATATTATTTATGTAATTACAGTTTTTGATTTTTTTAAACTCATTCTTTTCTCCAGAGGGGTCGTAATATCTAACTTTAGCACCTTTTTTGCAAAGATAAGGTATCATTTTAAGACTAGAAGAATCTCTCATATCGTCAGTGTTTGGTTTAAATGTAACACCTAAAAAAGAAATTTTTTTGTTTCTTATATTTGAACCTAAAATTTTATGAATTCTTTGAGTAAGTAGATTTACTCTTTCTTGATTTGATTTAATAACTGATTTAACAACTGAAAGATTTATTTTAAATTTATCTGCTGCTGATACAAGTCCTTTAGTGTCTTTTGGAAAACACGAACCACCATAAGCTGGACCAGCTCTTAAAAACCTACCACCTATTCTACTATCGGAACCTATACCTAAAGAAACATCTTCTACATTTACTCCTGCTTTTTCACACAAATTAGCAAGTTCATTAATAAAAGTAATTTTGGTTGCAAGAAAAGCGTTTGATGCATACTTTATAAGCTCAGCTCCTCTTCTTGAAGTAGTGAAAAATTTTGAACCCTTGTTAATTAATGGGGCATAAAGTTTTCTCATAATGTTAAAGGCTTTTTTTTCATTAGATCCTATCACTATTCTATCAGGGTATCTAAAATCACGTATTGCTTCACCTTCTCGTAAAAATTCAGGATTTGAGATTACTGTAAAAAGTTTTTTCTTTTTTTTTAAAATTTTTTCAATTTCATCGCCTGTTCCTACTGGAACGGTAGACTTAGTTATAATAATTTTTTTTCTTTTTGAATATTTAAGTATTTCTTTTGTGCATTTATAAACAAAAGATAAATCAACTTTTATTGATCCTTTCCGTGTAGGTGTTCCTACACATATAAAAATTATATCTGACATACTTATGGCTTTGTTAATATTTGTGGTAAATGAGAGACGTTTTGCTAAAAAATTTTTTTTTATTAATTCATCTAATCCTGGCTCATAAATTGGAGAGACTACAGAATTAAGTTTCTCTATTTTAGTTTTATCTTTATCAACGCATACAACCTGATTTCCAATATCAGAAAAGCAGACACCACTAACTAATCCAACGTAACCAGTGCCTATCATGCATAGTTTCATTTATTTCTCCTTAGATATTTGAATACCTGAATTAATATACCCACTTAAAGTCCCACAATCTAAATATTTACCTTTAAAAATATTTCCATAAAATTTATTTTCTTTTTTAATTAATCTTCTAATTGCGTCAGTAATATGTATCTCTCCACCTTGACCAGGTTTTAATTTTTTAATTTCGCTAAAAATTTTTGTAGGTAATATATATCTACCAATAATTGCGAAATTTGATGGGGCTTTTTTGATACTTGGTTTCTCTACTACATCTTTAATTTGAAAGTATCTTTTTTTTTTATTTTTAATTGATAAAATTCCCCATCTTGACACTGATTTTCTTTCCACTCTTTTTGCGGCAATTATAGATCCATTAGTTTTTTTATGTAATTGTATCATTTCTTTAGAACAGTTATTTCTTATTATTAAGTCATCAGGTAAAAGCATTAAAAAATATTTATCTTTTATAAATTTTCGACATTTTAAAACTGCATCACCTGTTCCTTTTGGCTTATTTTGATAAACAAATTTTATCATTTTTTGATATTTCTTTATTTTTTTTAATTCTCCAAATAGCCTTTTATCATTCTTTTTTTTTTTTATTTTTTTGTAGAAATTGTCATTAAAAAAATATTTTTTAATCGATAGTTTTTTTTTTGAAATTATAAGTATGAATTCTTTTACACCTGCATCAATACATTCGTCTAATATATATTGTAAATTTGGCTTTCCATTAATAGGCATCAATTCTTTTGGGATCACACTTGTTAAAGGAAGCATTCTAGTTCCCAATCCTGCTAATGGAATAATGGCTTGTTTTATCATATGATTCTTATAATAGTTAATACCATTGCTTTATAGAAATGAAAATATTTAAAGACAAACAAACTCTTCAGAAGGAGATTTCAAAAACTAAAGGTATATCATTTGTGCCTACAATGGGTGGGTTGCATAAAGGGCATATTTCATTGATCAAACAATCGAAGAAATTTAAGTTAAAAACTATGGTAACAATTTTTGTAAATCCAAAACAATTCAATAAAAAAAGTGATTTTAGATCTTATCCAAGAAACATCAAAAAGGACATAAAACAGCTAAAAAAATTAAAAATTAATTACTTATACATTCCAACAATTAAAGACATTTATAGCTTTAAAACCAACAAAAAAGTTTTTTTAGATAAACTCTCGAAAAAATTATGTGGTAAATTCAGAAAAGGTCATTTTGAAGGTGTTTTAAATGTAGTAAATAGATTTATAGAAATAATCAAACCTAAATATATATTTTTAGGAAAAAAAGATTATCAGCAACTGTATCTAATAAAAAAACATATTGAAAAAAGAAAGATTAAATCTAAAATAGTTGAATGCAAAACTATAAGAGAAGTTAATGGCGTAGCTTGTTCTTCAAGAAATTCAAATCTTAATAAAAATCAAATGAAGATTGCATCTAATATTTATTATTATTTATGTACCTTAAAGAAAAAAATAAAAAAAGATTATACTTTATTTAATATAAATAAAATTAAAAAAGACTTGCTAGTTTTAGGTGCAAGTAAAATAGATTATTTAGAAAATTATAATATAAAAAATTTCAAAAAAATAAAAAAAGCCAATAAAAAATTTAATATGTTTTTTGCATACTACATTAAAAACATAAGATTAATTGATAATATCTAATTTAAAAAATAAAAAGATCCTAAACCTAGGAAAGAAAGAAATCCAATAACATCTGTAATTGTTGTTACAAAAACACTTGAAGCTAAAGCAGGATCAATATTTAATTTTTTAAGTGACACTGGGACTAAAATACCAAACAATCCTGCAACAATCATGTTTAAGACCATTGAAATACCGATCAATAGTGAAAGATTTAATTCTTTAAACCATAGTTGAACTATTATTGCAGTTATTATTGCGAATATTATCCCATTTAAAATACCTATCAGAAATTCTTTTCCAACCACTCTATTAAAGTTACTTTTTGATAATTCTTTTGTAGCTATTGCTCGAATAGTTACTGCTAAAGTTTGCATCCCAGCATTGCCTCCCATTGAAGCAACTATTGGCATAAGAAAAGCTAAAGCTACCATTTGTTCAATTGAAGCACCAAAGAAACTTATAACCCAAGTGGCAAGTAAAGCTGTAAATAGATTTAATAATAACCAATTAAATCTTCTTTTTGTTTTTAACATAACACTATCAGTAATTTCTTCATCGCCAACACCTGCTAAACGTAAAGCATCTTCTTCGGCTTCTTCTTGAACAACAGTTACAACATCGTCAGCTGTAATCATACCAACTAATTTATTTTCTTTATTTACTACTCCTGCCGAGACTAAGTTATAATTTTCAAATGTAAGACCGACTTCTTCTTTATCCATATTTACTGAAATCAAAACTGGCATTTCTGTCATTATAGAATTCATTTTTGACTCTCTTGAGGTTCTTAACACTCTAGAGGATGGAACAGTTCCAATTGGTTTAAAGTCGTTATCTACAATAAATATTTCTAAAAATTCTTCGGGGAGATCTTTGTTTTCTCTTAAGTAATCAATAGTTTGTCCTACAGTCCAATTACTAGGTACTGCCGTAAACTCTCTTTGCATTATTCTTGCAGCTGAGTCTTCAGGATAACTTAAGCCTTCTTGTAAAAGAAACTTGTCTTTTGGCGGAAGTTTTACTAAAACTTTCTCTTTAATTTCTTTTGATAAATTTTCAAGTATTTTTATTGCATTATCTGACTCCAGACGTTTAATAATCTTAATAATGGATTCTATAGAAAGTAATTGTAAAACTTCACTTTGAATTGATTCATTTAATTCAACAAATATCTCCGGTTCTATATTAAAAGACTCTAGCTCGATTAATTTAGTTCTTGTATCGGAGTTTAAATTTTCAATCAAATTAGCTACATCTGCTTCATGCAAATTTTTTAATGTACGGTTGATAAATTCTACATTTCTACTCTCAATATTTTGAGTAAAAGTATTGATAAATTCTTTATTGAAATCCAAATTGACTTTTTTTGTCTCTGATGATTTTGGTAAAGTCATAAATGCCTCTATAAGTTTTTTGAGACTATTAGTCTATAAAATGATAAAATTCAATTTAAATGAGTATAGAAATCAAAATTAGTAAAAAACCTATATCCTATAAAATGGCGATGCTTTATCTAAATAAAAGAGTAGAAGAAGTAAAAATTGGGAAAAATAGAGAGTTATTATGGATATTAGAACACTCAACTACATATACGGCTGGTGTTAGTTTCAATAAAAGGGAAATATTAGATAAAAAAATAAAGATAATTAAAACAAATAGAGGTGGCAAAATTACTTTGCATAATCCAGGACAAAAAATTATCTACTTTGTGCTGAATTTAAATAATAGAAAAAAAGATATAAGAAAATTAATTAATGTTATTGAAAATAGCATAATTAATTTTTTAAAAATATATAAGATCCAATCAAAAAAAGATAAAAAAAATATTGGTATTTGGGTAAATGATAAAAAAATTGCAGCTATCGGTATTAGGGTATCAAGATGGGTAGCATATCATGGATGTTCTATAAATATTTCAAATAATTTAAGACAATACTTAAAAATTATTCCATGTGGATTGAATAATAAAAAAGTGACTTCTGTTTTGAATGAAAAAGGAATTAAACTTAAAAATTATGAAAATAAATTAGCTGATATTTTTATTAAAAATATTAATAAAATTTAAAAATTTTTCTTAACAAAATCTTCAAATATATAATCGTATTTTGCTTTAAAATTATATTGAACATCATTTATCATAAACTTTATTTTATAAGCATGCAGCATAAGATTTTTAGTTTTTACTCTTTTTATATTCCTTAAAAAATATTTATCATCACCAATAATTGGATTTTCAATATTCAACAATTGTTTACGCAACTGATGTTTTCGCCCGGTAATAGGATTTAATTCTAAATATGAATATCTTTCATTTGATTTAATAATCTTTAAATTTGATATAGCTTTTTGATTAATTTTTTTATTATTCTCATAATATATTAAATTATCTTTCATAGTTTTAATAGATTTATTTACTTTACCATATACTAACGCAAGGTAAGTTTTATGAATTTTTCTAATTCTGAATAATGAAGTAAAAAGTTGAGCAAATTTTCTATTTTTAGCAATTATTAATATTCCAGATGTATCTTTATCTATTCGATGAACAACAAAAGGTTTTGAGTTTTCAAAATATTTAGTATTTTTTAATATATCAATTATATTTTTAAAAGATTTAGTGCCAGATTGAACGGGTATTCCTGTTGGTTTATTTATCACTATAAAATTTTCATTATCTTCAATTACATAATTATTATATTTGCCTATTTCTTTTTTTTTAGGTAAATATTTAATCTTTTTTTTAATATCTATAGGTTTCAGTTTCGAAATATCAAATATCTCTATTAAATCTCCAGTTTGTAACCTATAAGATGATCTTGTTTTTTTCTTATTAACTTTAATTTTATTTTGTCGAATAATTTTTTCTATTAGAGAATGCGGTAAATTAATAATTTTATTCTTAAACCATTTATCTAAACGTGAATCTTTATAATCGTCGTCAACGGTATAAGATTTTGACATGGAGCTAAAATTATTTTTTTGCTAGCTTTGGTTCAGCTTGAATTTCTTTAGTCTTTTCTTTGGTTAAAGTTTTTTTTGGCTTATCAATTTTTTTTGCATCAGGATTTCGATCTACCAATTCAATAACTGCCATAGGTGCATCATCTCCTGTTCTGAATCCTGCCCTAAGCACTCTAGAATAACCACCTTTTCTTGAACTATATCTTTTTGATAGTTCATCAAATACTTTAGTTACGGAATTTTTATTTTGTAATTTTGAGAATAATCTTTTTTTGTTACTTAAAATATTTTTTTTACCTATAGTAATAACTTTATCAATTTGCGGCTTAAGTTCTTTAGCTTTAGGCAATGTAGTTATAATTTGCTCGTATTTTATTAAAGAATTAAGCATATTTTTGAATAAAGCTTTTCTATGCTCACTAGTTTTATTTAATTTTCGATAGCCTAAACCGTGTCTCATTAGTAATTATTTTCCTCTAATTTTTTTGAAAGTTCAGCTATATTGTCGGGTGGCCAATTAGGTATTTCCATACCTAAATATAATGACATAGTATTTAAAACTTCTTTGATTTCGTTAAGAGATTTTCTTCCAAAATTAGGAGTTCTTAACATTTCTGGTTCAGTTTTTTGAACTAGATCACCAATATAAATTATATTATCATTTTTTAGACAGTTCATCGATCTAACTGATAACTCAAGTTCTTCGACTCTTTTTAATAAATTTCTATTAAATTCAGGTTCAGCAGATTTAACTTCTTTAACAACCTCTTGCGGATCTTCAAAGTTAACAAACATTGATAGTTGATCTTGAAAAATTCTAGCGGAGTAAGCTATAGCGTCTTCTGCATCTACAGTACCGTTAGTTTCAACTGTCATAATTAATTTATCGTAATCTAATGCACTACCAGCTCTCGTGTTTTCCACGGAAAAAGAAACTTTTTTAACTGGACTAAATAAAGAGTCGATTGAAATTAAACCAAGAGGACTATCCTCAGTTTTATTTTTTGGTGATTGCACGTACCCTTTTCCTGTGCTCACCATAAGTTCCATATGAAAGTTTGTTTTTTCATCCAAATTACAGATTGTCTGATCTGGATTTAAAATTTCAATCTCTGGTACTAAAGTAATGTCTTTTGCTTTTACTTCTTTTGGTCCTTTGATATCCAGAACAATTTTTTTTGCGCTGGATGATGATGATTTTATTGCTAAGTTTTTAACATTTAAAACTATATCAGTCACATCTTCTCTTACTCCTTTTATTGAAGAAAACTCATGTAAAACTCCGTCTATTTGAATTGCTGTCACAGCTGCACCTTGTATCGAAGATAATAATATTCTTCTTAAAGAATTTCCAATTGTTTGGCCAAAGCCTTTTTCTAAAGGCTCTGCAATAACTTTAGCAACTGTTTTATCTTCATTGCTAGTAATATCTAGCTTGTTCGGCTTTATAAGTGCTTTCCAGTTTTTGTCTATAACGTTTGATGTGGTTTGCATTATACTCTCCTTCTTTTTGGTGGCCTTGCTCCATTATGTGGCATAGGTGTGGTATCTTTAATAGATAAAATTTTAAATCCTCGTGATTGTAATGATCTTAGCGCAGTCTCTCTACCTGATCCTGGTCCTTTTACTTGTACTGTCAATGTTCTTAAACCTTGTTCAAAAGCTTTTGAGCCTGCATCATCAGCTGCTACTTGAGCTGCATAAGGTGTAGATTTCCTAGAACCTTTAAAACCTTTTGCACCTGCAGAAGACCATGAAATAACATTTCCACTTTCATCAGCTATTGAGATAATTGTGTTGTTAAAAGTAGAATATACATAAGCAATACCAGAGGTGACATTCTTCTTAACTTTTTTTTTCTTTTTAAATGAACTAATTTTTTTTGTGTCTTCTTTTTTAAGATCTTTAGTTACAATTTTTTTTTCTATTTTTTCGTTTTTTTTATTCATTAAAATCTTATTTTTTCAAAGGTGTTAATTTTTTACCAGCGATTGCTATAGCTTTACCTTTTCTCGTTCTTGCATTACACTGTGTTCTTTGACCTCTAACAGGTAATTTTTTTTTATGTCTAGATCCTCTATAGCATGCTAGATCGACTAATCTTTTGATGTTTACTGAAACTTCCCTTCTTAAATCTCCCTCTACTTTGTGGTTGGCATCAATAAATTCTCTTATCTTTAAAACTTGTTCTTCTGAAAGTTCGTTTACCCTTTTTGTTGATGGGATATCCAGTTGTTTACAGATTTTTTTTGAAGAATGTAAGCCGATACCATGTATGTATGTTAAAGCAATACTGACAACTTTATTTTGTGGAATGTTTATCCCTGCAATACGAGCCATAAATTAATGATTTATTATTTCCTGCGTATTTATATTGTCTAATATCCCAAAGTCAACCCTTGATACTCTCTATTAAGGCCCTAATTTCATCACTAATTTCAGATATAGATGCCTCACCATTAACAACTTTCAACAAATTAGTTTGTTTATAAAAATCTATAACTGGATTTATATTATTTTCATAAGTTTTATATCTCTTAACTGCAATTTCTTGATTATCGTCAATTCTTTTTTCTAAAATTTTTCGTTCTAATATCCTCTTTTTAATTGTCTGCAAACTTACAGATAATTTTAAAACAATATCTATCTTTTGATCATATTTTTTTAACAAAACATTTAAATTCTTAGCTTGATTTAAATTTCTTGGATACCCATCAAAAATCAGTCTATTTTTGTAAATTTTATCAGATATATATTTTTCAATTAAATCACTAACGATTATGTCTGAAACTAAGTTTCCTGAATTTATTATTGAAGAAATTTCTTTCCCTAAAGCAGTGTTATTTTTAATTTCTTTTCTTAAAAGTTCACCTGTGGAAAGCTGATGTAGTTGGAATTTTTCAACAATAAAATTTGACTGGGTACCTTTACCGGCTCCAGGTGGACCAAAGATAACTATATTCATTACTTTTATTGTTTACCAAATTTTGTTTTTTTTATTAATGATTCATATTGAGAGCTCATTAATCTTGTTTGAACTTGTGTAACTGTATCCATTGCTACAACTACTACAATCAAAATTGAGGTACCGCCTAAATAAAAAGGAATAGGGTATTTAGCAATCAAAAATTCTGGCATTAGGCAAACAAAAGTTAAATATAATGCTCCAACTGTAGTTAATCTTATTAAAATTGTATCAATGTACTCAGCTGTTCTTTCTCCAGGTCTTATACCAGGTATATAACCACCGTACTTTCTTAAATTTTCAGCTGTTTCTTTCGGGTTAAATACAATGGATGTGTAAAAAAATGAAAAGAAAATTATTCCTGAAGCATACAATAACATGTATAGAGGTTGTCCTTGTGTAAACATTGAAGATATTTTTAAAAATGTATCGGATTCTGCAAATCCGAAATTTGAAATTGTAATAGGTAAAAGTAATAATGCAGATGCGAAAATTGCTGGAATTACTCCTGCAGTGTTAATTTTTAACGGCAGGTGCGATGACTCGCCTCCATACATTTTATTTCCAACTTGTCTTTTTGGGTAGTTAATTAAAATCTTTCTCATTGCTCTTTCAAAAAACACAATAAATAAAACTGTTAAAATAACTAAAACAAATATTCCTACAATCATTACTGCTGATAAAGCTCCAGTCCTACCAAGCTCAAAAGTTGAAGCTAGCGCTCGAGGAATTTCTGCTACTATTCCAGAAAAAATTATTAATGATATCCCATTACCAACACCTCTCAATGTAATTTGCTCTCCTAACCACATTAAAAATGTGGTACCAGCAACGAGTGAAATTGTTGTGATTACTTTAAAAGATATACCAGGCTCAATAACTAAATTCCCTGCATTTTCTAAACCTACTGATACTCCATAACCTTGTAAACAAGCAATTAAAACAGTTCCATATCTAGTTATTTGTGTAATTTTTTTTCTACCAATCTCACCTTGATCTTTTAAATTTTTAAAGTAATCAGATACACCAGTAAGTAATTGAACAATAATAGATGAAGAAATATACGGCATTATACCTAATGCAAAAATTGCCATTCTTGTTACAGCACCTCCAGAAAACATATTAAACATTCCAAGCAAACCTTTTTGACTAGATGACATAATTTCTTTAAGCGCTAATGGATCAATTCCTGCTAAAGGAACGTAAGTGCCTAAACGGTAAACTATTAATAATAATATAGTAAAAAATATTCTATTTTTAAGATCTTTTGCTTGACTAAAAGCACCTGTAGTATTGAGAGTTTCGCTAGACATAATTCTTATTTTTTAATTATGCTTATTTTACCACCAGCTTTTTCTATTTTAGATAAAGCTTGTTTTGAAGCAAAATGTGCAGATATTTCTATATTTTTTTTAATTTCTCCAGTACCTAAAATTTTTAACTTTTCAAATTTTTTATTTACTAGTTTTTTATCTTTCAGAATTTTTAAATCTAAGGTGCCTTTAATTTCATTTTTAGACTTTTCTATGATTTGTTGAATTTTTGAAAGATTTAATATGGCTGTGCTTCTTTTATAGTGCGATTTGAATCCGCGTTTAGGCAATCTTCTATATAAAGGCATTTGACCGCCCTCGAAACTCTTAATAGCTACACCTGACCTAGATTTTTGACCTTTGTGTCCCCTAGATGAAGTTTTTCCTTTGCCTGACCCAATGCCTCTACCTACTCTGATTTTTTTTTTATTATTTTTAATTAAATTATTTAATTCCATTATTTAGTCTCTCTTTTTAAAACTATATCCGATATTTTTTTTCCCCTTATAGCTGACAAAATTTTTGGAGAGTTTTGTGATTTTAAACCATTAATACAAGCCTTTAACACGTTATGAGGATTTGCAGATCCAAGGGACTTTGCTACAACATCTTGAATTCCTAAAACTTCACAAACAGAACGAATTGCTCCTCCCGCAATAATACCTGTGCCAGCTGGTGCAGATCTTAAGAAAACTTTTCCAGATCCATTTTTACCATTTACATCATGATGTAGTGTTCGACCTTCCTTCAAAGGTATTTTAACTAGATTTCGTTTAGCAACTTCTGTAGCCTTTTTTATTGCATCTGGAACTTGTTTAGATTTACCTTGGCCAATTCCGATAGAACCTTTTTGATTGCCTACAACAACTAAGGCTGCAAATCCAAATCTACGACCTCCCTTTACTACTTTAGTTATCCTGTTAATAGCAACTAACTTTTCTTTTATTTCATTTTCAATTTTTTTATTTTCAGCCATTTTAAAATTTTAATCCGTTTTTTCTAAGTGTTTCTGCAAAAATTTTTATTCTTCCATGGTACTTATATCCACCTCTATCGAAATAAACTTCACTTATATTTTTTTCTTTTGCCCTTTTAGCTAACATTTCACCAATTAAGTTTGATTTTTCCATTTTTTTAACTTTTTTAGCTTTAATTTCTTTTTCAATAGATGATGCAGATATTAATGTTTTTTTTTGTTTATCATCTATAATTTGAGCAGATAAATTATTTAAAGATTTTGATACAGATACACGATATCTACTTACGTTTACTTTTTTAAGTTTTTTTCTGTTTCTTAATTTTCGTTTTAATTTTTTATTTATTTTACTCATTATTTTTTCTTACCTTCTTTTCTTAAAACAAATTGACCTCTTTCTTTAATACCTTTAGCTTTATAAGGTTCCACTGGCTTTAAATTCTTTAAATCTGCGGCAATTTTTGAAACAAGTTCTTTATCTACACCGTTTATCTTGATTATAGTTTGCTTTTCTACTGTAATTTTAATTTCTTTTGGTATTTTAAAATTTACATCATGACTAAAACCTATTTGTAAATTTAATGAGTCTCCTTTCATGTTTGCTCTAAATCCAACTCCACTAAGTTCTAAAATCTTTTCATGTCCAGCAGAAACTCCTTTGACTGCATTATTAATTAAACTTCTGTAAGTTCCCCACATAATAGATGTTTTTTTATCAATTTTCTTTTCCAAAGGAAGTAATTGAAATCCACTTTCGTTTAATTTAGATGAAAAAATTTTATCATTTATTGATAACTTTTTTGTTCCTTTTGGACCTGAAATAGTTAAATTGGCCCCTTCAACTTTTATTGACGAGTCTTTTGGAATAATTATATTTTTTTTACCGATCTTAGACATTAAAAAACCCTACAAATTACCTCTCCACCAACATTATTTTTTCTTGCCTCCTCATCGCTCATTACACCTTTTGGAGTTGATAATATTGCTAATCCTAATCCATTCATTACTTTTGGAATACTTGTTGCTCTTGAATAAACTCTTCTACCTGGTTTAGAAATTCTTTTGATCTCTTTTATCACCGGATCACCCTCATAGTATTTAAGAGTGACTTTAAGGCTAGTTTTATTATTTTCAGTTTTCTCTATAAAATAGTCTTTAATGTAACCTTCATTTTTAAGTATTTCTAAAATATTTTTTCTAAAGTTTGATGAGGGTATTTCAACAGAATTTAAAGATCTCATTTGACCGTTTCTAATTCTTGCAAACATATCTCCAATTGGGTCAGTAAATGCCATATTTCTCCTACCAGCTCGATTTTGTTATACCTGGAATTTTGCCAGCAGACGCCATGTCTCTAAGGGCTATTCTAGATATTCTTAATTTTCTATAAACTCCGTGAGGTCTTCCAGAAACTTCACACCTATTTCTAATTCTTATTTTTGCAGAATTTTTAGGCAATTTATTAAGTTTTAATTGAGCTTCAAATCTCTCAGAAAGCTCTAATTTTCTATTGTTAATAATTTTTTTCAAAGCAGCTCTTTTCTTTGCATACTTTTTTACTAATTTAATTCTTTTTAGATTTTTTTGTACTGCGCTTGTTTTGGCCATTTTTTTCCTTAATTTTTCTTTTCTATTAGGGGGAAGTTGAACTCTTTCAATAATTCTAGTGTCCCCAATTTGTTTTTGCTTGATGTTACTATAGTCACGTCAAGTCCTCTTATTTTATCCACTTTATCAAAATTTACCTCTGGGAATACAATATGTTCTTTAATTCCAAAAGAGTAATTATTAGATTTGTCTATACCTTTAGATGACAATCCTCTAAAATCTTTAATTCTTGGTAAAGCTATATTCACTAATCGGTCAATAAATTCATACATTATTTGAGATCTTAAAGTAACTTTTACCCCTGCATTAGATCCTTTTCTTGTCTTGAAATTAGAGATTGATTTTTTGAATTTTGTTATAACTGGTTTTTGTCCTGCTATTAAAGCCATATCATCTACGCAAGCCTTGAGTTTTTTTCCATCCGAAGCATCTTCGCCTAGACCCATATTTAAAACTATTTTTACGATTTTTGGCACATCGTGCTTATTTTTTAAAGAGAGTTTTGCCATTAGTTTAGCAACAATTTCTTTTTGATATGCTGTTTTTAATCTAGGCATTATTTTTTACTCCCAGTTTTTTTTTCATTTTTATTGTTATCAATATTTTTAACATTAGATTGATGAATAAAACTTTCTTTGGAAATAATTCCACCTTTATTTTCTTTAGTTGGTTTTGTGTGTCTTTTAATCATATTTATTGATTTAATTTTAATTTTATTTAATTTTCTATTTATTTCTAAAATCTCTCCTGTTTTACCTTTATCTTTACCTGTAAGAACCTTCACCTGTATTCCCTTCTTTAATATCATTTTATAAAACCTCCGGTGCTAGAGAAATAATTTTTGTATGTCCTCTAGTCCTCAATTCTCTTGTTACAGGTCCAAAAATTCTTGTTCCGATAGGTTCACCTTTGTCATCTGTAAGCACCACAGCATTTTTATCAAATTGTACTTTTGATCCGTCATCTCTATAGATTTCTTTTCTTGTTCTTACTACCACAGCTTTGTGGACTGCACCTTTTTTAACTTTTCCTTTCGGTATTGCATCCTTTACACTAATTACGATTATGTCTCCAACTGAAGCATATCTTCTTTTTGATCCACCTAAAACTTTTATACACTCAACTCTTTTTGCTCCTGTATTGTCTGCGACTGTAAGTTCTGTTTGAATTTGTATCATTATTCCATTACCTGCCAGGTTTTCTTTTTTGAATAAGGTTTGCACTCTATTATTGAAACCCTCTCTCCTTCT
The DNA here is from genome assembly GCA_902557785.1 of uncultured Pelagibacteraceae bacterium. GTDB lineage: Bacteria > Pseudomonadota > Alphaproteobacteria > Pelagibacterales > Pelagibacteraceae > Pelagilacustribacter. The sequence continues at coordinate 24,054 of CACEBP010000012.1, forward strand.
TTAAATTTATTTTTTTCATCATGGGCATGATATTTTTTTGATCTTTTTATCACTTTTTCATAAAAAGGATGTTTAAATTTTCTTGTAACTTCCACAACAATGGTTTTGTTGTTTTTTGCACTAGTAACCGTACCCTTTAATATTTTTTTTGTCATTTTGTATTCTTAATTGTTGTGTATAATCTAGCTATACTTTTTTTAATTTCATTATATTGAGCAGGATTGTTTACTTGGTTATTTACTTTTTTAAACCTTATATTAAACAAATCTTTCTTGAGCATAAGAATTTTTTTCTCTGCCTGGTCTTTTGTCATTTTTTTATCCTCTTTTTTTTTAACCATTATCTTTTTATGAATTTAGTTTTAATAGGTAATTTGGCAGAAGCTTTATATAGAGCTTCTCTCGCTATTTCTTCGCTTACTCCATCAATTTCGAATATAATTCTTCCTGGTTTAACTCTGCAAGCATAGTACTCGGGAGATCCTTTACCTTTACCCATTCTTACCTCTGTTGGTTTTTTTGAGACAGGAATATTTGGAAATATTCTTGTCCAAACTTTACCTGTTCTTTTCATATATCTAGTTAGTGCAACTCTTGCTGCTTCAATTTGTTTACCAATTATTCTATCAGGCTGGATAGCTTTTAAGCCAAACTGTCCATAGTTTAATTTAACCGCCCTTGAGGCATTTCCATGTATTCTACCTTTAAAAGCTTTTCTATATTTAGTTCTGACTGGCTGTAGCATTTTTCACCCTTTCTTTTTTTTGTTTTTCAACATCTTTGGCCATTAATTCACCCTTATAAATCCATACTTTAACACCTATAATTCCATAAGTAGTAAGTGCTTCAGCAAAACCATAATCTATTTCTGCTCTTAAAGTGTGTGAAGGAATGCTTCCTTCTCGTAACCACTCTGTTCTAGCAATTTCATTACCAGCTAATCTTCCACTTAACATTACTTTTATTCCTTTAGCATTTAATCTCATTGCTGATTGCATAGCTCTTTTCATGGCTCTTCTATACGCTACACGTTTAACTAATTGCTGAGCTATATTTTCCGCAACTAAATTAGAATTTAATTCTGGTTTTTTAATTTCTTTAATATTTACATTAACGTCACCGTCTGTAATCTTCATAATGTTTTTTTTAATCTTTTCTATATCGGCACCTTTTTTTCCAATTACAAACCCTGGTCTTGATGTATGAATAGAAACTGTGCATTTTTTTGAAGAGCGTTCTATTATAATTTCTGATACTCCTGAATTTATAATATTTTTTTTAATATATTTTCTAATTTTAAAGTCTTCTATTAAATATTTTCCGAAATCCTTCTTTTTTGCAAACCAAGTTGAGTCCCAGCCTCTATTTATTCCAAGTCTTAATCCTATAGGATTTATTTTTTGTCCCATTATTTATTCACCTTTTTTTCTTTTTTTTCTTCCAATACAATTGTAATTCTACTAAATGGTTTTTTAATTGGGCTTGCCCTTCCTTTAGCCCTTGGTCTAAATCTTTTCATAACTAAAGATTTACCGACATAAGCCTCTTTTACAAATAAATTGTCTATGTCAAATTGATAATTATTTTCAGCATTAGAAATTGCTGATTTAACTGTTTTACTTACGTCTTTTGCAATCTTTTTTCTTGAAAATTCTAAATCTCTTAAAGCAATATCTGCTTTTTTTCCTTTAATAAAATTACAAACTAAAGCCAATTTTCTTGGACTAGTTCTCACATTTTTATTAATTGCTTTTACTAAAGAAGAATTTTTATCCATTATTTTTTCTCTCCTTCAGGTTTAGCGGTTGGTGCTGCAGCAGCTGCTTTTTTGTCTGCAGGTGTATGTCCTTTAAAAGATCTTGTCGGAGCAAATTCACCTAGTTTGTGGCCAACCATTTCCTCTGAAATTGTAATTGGTATAAAGGACTTTCCATTGTGTATCATAAAACTATGCCCAACAAAATCTGGGATTATTGTTGAGTTTCTTGACCAAGTTTTTATTGGTCTTTTATTAGGCTCATTTTTTAATTTATCAATCTTTTTCAATAAACTTGGGTGAACAAAAGGGCCTTTCCAAACTGATCTAGTCATTATTTATTCCTTTTCTTTCTTCTAGTAATAATCAACTTATCACTTCTCTTAGGTCTTCTTGTTTTTAAACCTTTTGCAGATTGTCCCCACGGAGACACAGGACTCCTTCCTCCAGAAGTTTTTCCTTCTCCACCACCATGTGGGTGATCAACTGGATTCATAGCAACACCTCTTGTCTGGGGTCTTTTTCCTCTCCATCTATTTCTTCCAGCCTTACCAATCTTAATATTTTTTTGGTCAGGATTAGATACTGTTCCAATAGTGGCTGTACACGCACTGCTAACTTTTCGCGTTTCACCTGACGAGAGTTTTAAGATAGCATAATCTCCATCATAACCTGACAAAGTGACTGACGATCCAGCAGATCTAGCAAGTTTAGCTCCGTTTCCAGGTATAAGTTCCACATTATGAATTGATGTACCTGGCGGTATATCTTTTAACTCTAATGAATTTCCAATTTTAATTTCTATGTTTTTACCTGACTCTATAACATCACCTTCTTTCAAACCTTGTGGGCTAATGATGTAAGCTTTCTCTTTATCTTTATATGTTATTAACGCAATATGTGCTGTTCTATTTGGATCATATTCAATTCTATCAACTGTGGCAGGAACATTTTTCTTTTTTCTGTAAAAATCAATAACTCTATATTTATGTTTTGAGCCTCCGCCAATATGCCTAGAGGTAATTCTCCCATTATTGTTTCTACCTCCTGTAAAATTTTGCCCTTTTGTTAAAGGTTTATAAGGTGCACCTTTCCATAGACTGCTTTTGTCTAAAACAACAGTTCCTCTTGTAGATTTTGTATAAGGTTTAAAAGTTTTTAGTGCCATAAATTAAATTCCAGTAGTTAAGTCGATACTTTGACCTTTTTTAAGAGTAATAATTGCTTTCTTATAACCGTTTTTAATAGATTTTTTTCCCTGTTTCATCTTAAGTTTAGATTTTTGATTAATTATATTAATCTTT
>CACEBP010000013.1 GCA_902557785.1 uncultured Pelagibacteraceae bacterium
GCTCACTTTTGAATTTCCATGATATCTGAGTTGTTTTTCTATTGGTATTTTTTTTAATTTTAAAAATTTTTGAACCGTTCCACTATAAGATAAACTCAATTCTCTTTTATCTGAAATTTTTTTTAATTGATCAGAACTTAAACAACTAAAATTACCAAAATTTATCATCTTGCCTGTTAAAAAATAAGTAAAATATAGTCTGATATAATTTAAAAATCTTAAAAATATATTTTCCCTTCTTTTGCTTCTTGAAGCTACTATGATTTGATTCTTACTAAATCTTAGTTCGTTAAGTAAATTCATAATCTTTTTTGGATTATCTTCACCATCAGAGTCAAGTATTACAATATCTAATTTTTCCCTCTTTTTTTTGATTGTATTCAACCCAGCTGCGATTGCTAATTGGCTTCCGGAGTTTTTTATTAGATCAATTACTTCAATTTTTTTGAATTTTTTAAATTTTGTTTTTTTAATATTTATTTTAGTTGTAGATGCATCGTTTACAATAAGAATTTCAAAAATTCTTTTTTCACTTTTAACATGATCATGAATTTTTTTTAATAATTTATTAAGAGCAATCCAATCATTATAAGTCGGTATAAGAATTAGACATTTTCTAATATTTTTCATAGATAATCTTAATCTAAAAAAAAAATTAAGTAATATTTAATTTTATTTTATCCAAGCAATGATGCTGAAGTTTTACTATGGAGTCCTCTGTACTACCTGCAATATGAGGGGTTAAAATCAATGAATTGTTATTTCTAGCAAATTTAGTTAATTTTATAATTTCTTGATCGTTTGACAATTCTTTTTTGTAAACATCTATTGCTGCAGCTTTTATGTTTTTCCCTAGATATTTTAACAAATCGTTATAATTTACAATTTGACCTTTTGAAGTATTTATAAAATAAGATTTTTTTTTCATTTTTTTAAAAAAATTTTTATTTATAATTTGATCGGTTTTTTTTGTTAGTGGAAGATTAATTGATACAACATCTGATTTTTTTGCTATTTCATTTAAAGAGACATGATTTTTCAAATTTTTATTTGAGTAAATTAAAGTTTTCATACCGAAAGATTTAGCAATCGAATTTAATTTTTTGCCTACTCTTCCAAATCCTACTATTCCTAAACAAGACAAAGACAGCATCTTATCTGAAGAATTTATGGCCACTTTTTTAGGGTCCCAAATATTTTTTTTCAACGTATGTTGGGCAAACAAAAAATTTTTAAAAAGTAAAATTATGATACCGAATATAAATTCTGGAGTTGCAGTAATGGTTTTTAAAATTTCTTTACTTTTTTTATCAAAGTACAAAACTTTGATATCTTTTCTAAGATTTTCTAATTTAATTTTACTTATTAAGTGTAAAGACATTATAAAAATAACTTTAAGTCTTTTGCATTCATTCAATAACTTGAAATTTAAATCTGTAGAGGAGGTAATTATTATCGCATCATAATTAATTTTATTTTTTATATCGTAAAATAAAAAATTTTTATCAAATTTTTTAATTTTAAAATCAATGTCTTTTGAAATTCCTATTTTAACTTTCTTCATAATATGAAATTTTTCTCATCAGTAATTGGTTAACTATTTTAAGATCAAACTTATTATCAACATCGAAACCATAAATATTAGGTATTTTATAACCAAAGCTTGGCTTAGAAAAAAAACTTTTATCTTTCAGAAATTTTTTAGTTCTACATCCAATTAAATTTCCATAAGTATAAAAATTCGGTTTTGTTTGCTTATTATGTAAATTCTTTCTTTTTTTTTCAAATACAAATCTGGTTGAATTATTTTTAAAGTATCTCTGGTTGTAGGCATGAAATTGATGTGGTACTTTAATGATTGTCTGAACACTATTATATCTTTTAAATTTTTTAAAAATATTTATAAGTTTTTTGATTTGTTGTGTTTTAATGAAAATAGATGTTGGTTGAATTAAAAAAAATGCTTCTGGCAAATAACCATATATTTTTTGTGATTTTTTTAAAACATCTAAAACTACATCATAGGAACTTATTAAGTCACCTGAAATTCTTTTTTCTCTATGAATAACATCTGATCTATAGATTTTACATATCTTTTTTACTTTTTCATCATCAGTAGTTGTAATAATTTTCTTTTTTATTTTTTTTAAACCTTTAATTGCTTCAAAAGCATACTTAATCAATTCTTGACCTTTGATTTTCGCAACATTTTTTCTTTTAATAGATTTAGAATTTTTTCTTGCAGTTACAATGAACCAATATTCGCTATTATATTTTTTTTTCATACTTAATTAGATCGTTTATTATCGTTCTTTCAGAAATCTCCCAAGCACTCTTATTTGATCCACCTTGTTTCGGCGTGACGAATAAATTCAATTTTTTATTATTTTTGTTGAATTTATACAAAAAATTTTTAGAGGGATTTTTTCGAAATTTATTAGTATGCTCATTTTGCAATAAATCTAAACCTGCACCAGATAAAGATTTTTCTTTAAGACATTTTATTAAATCTTTTTCATTCACAAATTCTCCTCTGGCTGTATTTATAAAATAAGACGGTTTTTTCATTTTTCTAAAAAAATTTTTATTAAATTTTTCAAAATATTTTTTTTTATACCTAATGTGCAAAGTTAAAATATTAGATTTTTTAATTAATTGGATCAAAGATTTTTCCTTTTTGTAATTTTTATATTTTTGATATGGATCATAGTAATATATCTTAAAGCCTAACGCATTCGCTCTATCAGCTACATGTTTACCAATTCTTCCCATTCCAACTATTCCTAAAGAAAGAGATTTATTTGATAGCAAATAATTATATTTTTCAAATTTTCTATTTTTTATAAAAATATTATGGATATATATTATTCTTCTTGTCAAATTCAAAATATGCCCAATAGTTAACTCAGCGGTAGATGTAATTTTGTTTAGAGTTTTGTTTTTTGATAAATTTATTATTTTAATACCTTTTTTTGTTAAATATTTTTTATCCAAATGCAAATCACCAGTAGTCGGAGTCACCACACTTCTTAAGTTTTTAAATTTTGAAAAGAATTTATACGAATAATAATTTTCCATGGGTAATAAAATAGAAATAATATTATTAATATTATCTTTTATTTGATCTGATTTAATTATTGAAAACTTTGAAGACAATAATTTAAGGCTTTTATTTTGAAAATTGAGACTATCGAGATATAATATTTTTTTTTTCATTCAATTTTATTAAATTTTTTTTATAAAATTCTTATATATTTTTAAGCCAGATTCACCACTTTTCTCAGGATGGAATTGAGTAGCTAAAATATTATTACTCGAAATACTAGAGCAATATTCAAAATCATTATAATCACTTGTTGACGAAATAATGCGTTTATCTTTTGGTTGTACATAGTAGGAGTGAGTAAAATAAAAAAAATTATTAATATCAAGATCCTCAAAGTAGTTACAATTCTTAGTAAATTTAATTTTATTCCATCCAATAAAAGGAACATTTCTTGCTTTTTTTCCATCTAGATCGGTTTCAGAAATTTTATTTACCTCACCCTCAAAAATATTTAATCCTTTATGTTCACCAAATTCATAACTTTTTGAAAATAAGATTTGCATACCAACACAAATAAATAAGCTCGGCATTTTTTTTGATAGTTTTTCAATTATATAATTATCTAAATTATTTTGTTTTAACTTACTCATAACATAGCCAAAATTTCCAATGCCAGGTACAACCATGGCATCGATTTTTTCATAATTTTTGGATGAGCTTATATATTTTACCTCAACATCGTATAAACTTAGTGCATGAAATACACTTTTAATGTTTGATGTCTCAGTATCTACAATACCTATTATTGGTTTATTTTTCATAACCTTACATTTATTCCTGATGATTTTAAAAATTTTTTTAATTCTATAATAGACATGCCTTGTTTTTGATTTTTATTAAAATTATGCAAAAAATAATTACTTCCTTTTAAATTTGAGGGTTTTGTTGGTTCTAAATAGTAATAGTGAAACATTGAAGCTATTGAAACAGCATCTACCTCACATTTTTTGAATAAATCTGCAATATTTTCTTTAGGCCCAGCACCACCGTGTGCCACAAGTTGCACATCTGTTTTCTCTCTTACTTTTTGGAATAAATCAATATTGAAACCTTTATTTTTACCTTCAGAAAAAATATCTGTGACTATAATTTCACCAACATTACAACTTTGAACAGTTTCAATCCAATCAAAAAGGTCTTTACCCGTATTTACTCTTCCTGTTTCAACGAATACTAACTGCTTACCTTTTATCGCGGCTGTCTCAATATTAACTGAAATTGTTGAAGAACCATAAATATCAACTAGTTTTTTTAAAAAATTAGGATTTTTTACTGCTGCTGAATTAACTACAATTTTATCAACACCAATTCTCAGCAATTTATCAGCGTGTTCAACATTTTGTATGCCGCCGCCTACTGAGACATTAACAAAAACTTTTTTTGAATTTTTTTGGACAATTTCAAATACAATATTGCTATCATATAAAGACGCAATAATATTATGAAAATGAATTTCATCTATTAGATCATCGTAATATTTTTTAGAGAAATAGTTAGGATCACCTAAATTTCTTACACCCTCTAAAGAAATACCTTTAACTAAAATCCCGTTTTTTATATCAAGTTTTGAAATAATTCTTTTATACAAAATCTTTTATTATAATTTGTTTTTTAAAACCCACCTATTAGATCTTTTTTCCCAAATATGGTCAGGCCTGAATTTATCACATAAATCAATAAATTCATTTTTAGTCATTGATATGTAATCATAAAATTCATTCTCATGTTTAGCTGGATATTCCCCATCAAATTTTTTAATTAGAGATAAACCCTCCTCTTTAGTTGTATGGCCATGCCTAATTTCATATGCAGAGTCAAGCATTGCTCTTCCAATGCCAAATTTTATATAGCTTGTATAATAAAAAAAACCGTCCACTTTATCATCCAAACTTACATATTTAGTGTATGTTCCTTCAGTTCTCTCAGTTTCAGAGATAAAGTTTGCATTTTTAACTGCATAATAATAATTTTCTTGAGGTGTCCATCTTAAAAAATAACTCAAATAATAAAAGTTTATCTTTTCATTTTTAATTATTTGTGGATCAAGAGGTTTATAGCTTTCAAAATCATTAAGAGACATCCCTTCTTCTAAATAAGATTTGATTTGTTTACCACCCAAATAAGCGTCTTTAAAATCTTTCCCATTTAATGGATCGATATCAAATCCTTTTTGATGAATGGTTTCATTAAAACTTTTAGTAGTAATTGAATTTTTTTTTCCACCTTTACCACCATACTCTCCATAAAAAACTAGAGGGGTTTTAAATTTATGGGCTAATTTTAATGCAAACATTTTTTGACCAATTATAAAAGGTTGGAACGGATGAAGAATATTTAGAGTTGCTTCTCTAGTTATTCTTCTATGAACTTTTGGATTTGGTGTATATAAAAAATTATCTATACCGACATTATGTATCCAGCTTTGAAAATTCTGCCAACCAACATCAGTATATAAATGTGGCGACCAAGTAACAGTAAGAGGATTCATTTTATATTTATACTTTAGAATATGTGAGGCATATATACTGTCTTTTCCTCCTGATCCCGGAACTATACAATCATATTCACCATTATTTTTTCTAAATCTATCACAAATTTCTTTCAATTCTTTTTCTCTTTCTGACCAATCGACAGTATTATCAAACTCTTGTTTAACAAACTTACATCCAGCACATACATTATTTTCGTCAAATTCTACTGTCGTGTGTTCAGACTCACTATTATGAAAATATTCATTCATAGATGTTGGTCTCTGATTAGATAAATTACATTTTACACAATATTTTACTTCTAGAGGCAGTCCGTGTTTATTTTTTTTTGTCATATGAGAAAATTTAATATTTTTTGCTTTACCGTTCAATTATTGAACTATATAAATAACTAAGTCAATATATAAATTAAATGACCAATAAAAACACCTATAAAGTTTTATCAATATCTTACGGTCACGAAGCCAACGCATGTCTTATGGAAGACGGTGTTTTGAAGTCCTATGCTGCTGAAGAAAGATTTAATAAAAAAAAATGCTTCGTGGGCTATCCAAAAAAAGCAATTAATTTTTGTTTGAGTTTTTCAAAAATAAGCCCATCAGATCTTGATGTAATCGTAATTGTTTCAAAACAAACTAATATTGATCAAATAATAGTTAAACGAAATTCAAACTTTTCTATGAGGGATTTTATTAAAGAGCAAGAACAGTATTGGTATCCTAAAATCTTTAAGAATAAAAAAATAGATTATTTAGATATTTTTAAAAATAAAATTGTTTCTAATGAAGATTTTGATTTTAGGAAGTACTTAAAAATAAGAAAGACTAAAAACTTTAATCGTAATAAATTTTTTGAAAATTTAAGAATTAATACTGTAATTAAACATCTTAGAGTTGAAGAAAAAAAAATAATCCACATAGATCACGAAAAAGGTCATCAGTATTATGCTTTGTATGCTTCACCTGAAAAATTTAGAAAAAACTCACTAATTGTCACTAACGAAGGTATGGGTGATAGATCAAATATTACAGTCAGCAAAGTAAAAAATGGAGTGCTTAAAGAAGTGTACGTAAGTAAAAAAAATAGAATAGGCACACTTTACAAAATGATGACTTTGCTTTTAGGCATGAAGATGTCACAACACGAATATAAAGTTATGGGTTTAGCCCCTTATGCAAGTGATTATGAAATTAACAAAGCTTATAATTCCGCGTTTAAAGATTTATTTTTCACTAAAGGATATGGAATATATTTAAAAAATAAACCAAAGGACTTTTTCTTTACTTTTAAAGAAAAGCTAAAACATTGCAGATTTGACGGAGTCGCAGGTGCTTTACAAAAAGTTGTCGAAGAAACTCTAGTTCAATGGATAAAGAATTGTATAAAGAAATCAAAAATTAAATCTGTGGTAATATCTGGGGGAGTAGCTCAAAATATAAAATCTGCTATTCCAATATCAGAAATACCAGAGCTTAAAAATTTTTATATCAACCCGTCTTCTGGTGACTCAACCTTGTCAGTAGGTGGATGTTATTACATATCTAGTCTTAGACCTAATTTAAAATTGAAAAAATTAGAAAATATTTACTTAGGCCCGTCGTATAATAAAAATGAAATAAAAAAAACATTAAATAAATTTATTTCAAATAATCGAAATTTTACTTTAGCAAAAATAAAAGGAAATAAAAAACTAGTCCGACTTTTAGAAAATGGAAAAGTTCTTGGACGTTTTGATGGCAGAATGGAAATGGGTCAAAGAGCTCTTGGAAATAGATCAATTATAGCTGATCCTAGAAATTCAGAAATAATAAAATTAATAAACAAAAAAATTAAAATGAGAGACTTTTGGATGCCATTTACACCATCAATTTTAAATGAATACAAAAACAAATACTTGCTGAATAAAAAAAATTTATATTGTCCTTATATGACAATGGCCTTCAAAACTTCTAACCTTTTTCAAAAACTTGCGCCTGCAACTTTGCATCCTGCTGATCTAACTACAAGGCCTCAAATATTAGATCGAAAAAAAAATCCAAAGTATTATGATCTTATAAAGGCTTTTGGAAAAGCAACAGGAGTCTATTGTTTATTAAATACTTCGCTTAATATTCATGGTTACCCAATGGTCTGTACTCCTTCAGACGCTTTGTTCACTTTAAAAAATTCAAGTTTAGATGGATTAATTATTGAAGATTTTATTTTACTAAGAAAAAAATAAAATAGGGTTATTTTTCAATTTTAATAATATTAAAATCTTAATCTCAATTATTCTTATGGGGCGTTCTGTTGCCAGGTGCCCCAAACCTCTCTAATTTTTAAATAATACTATCAAGCAAATAAGCAAAAGCAATTAATGCAGCAATCGTTACAACAGGATCCATCTTAAACCTCCTTTCAAAATAATCTATCACTAGACAAAGTATTTTAATATATAAATTAATTATAGGGGCGTTCTGTTGCCAGGTGCCCCGGACCCCGTTACTTAATTAACAAAGTTAATTAAGCTGCAAGTGCGTAACTTTCGTTAGCATTTGTAAATTGGCCCGTTACGTCGGAACCATCTCGTACGAAAGAATAGCCTTTAGACATCCGTCGATCCTAATTCACCCCCATAAGTTGTAAATGGTGGAGGTGGTGGGTACTGCCCCCACGTCCGTAATGTTTATTACGAAATTCGTTTATCGTCATAGTTGGAAAACCAACACTATTAATATAAAACTCCTAGTCAGAGATTCAATAAATTATTTCAAAATGAAACTTACACCAGAACAAAAGCAAGAAATTGCAGATCAACAGGCCCAAAAAAATTCAACTAAGAGAGTTACATCATTAGAACTTGAGAAAATACTATATGAAGCTCTCCCTGTTTTAGATCATGGTTTTGTGAGAGTAGTTGATTACATGGGTGATGATAGTTCTATCGTTCAGTCTGCTAGAGTATCTTACGGAAAAGGAACAAAGAAAGTTTCTACAGATGAGGGTTTGATCAAATATTTAATGAGGCATTGGCATTCCACACCTTTTGAAATGTGTGAGATAAAATACCATGTTAAACTCCCAATATTTATTGCACGTCAATGGATTAGACATAGAACAGCTAATGTAAATGAGTACTCAGCAAGGTACTCAATTTTAGATAAAGAGTTTTATATTCCAACCAAAGATCAATTATCAGCTCAATCAACTTCTAATCGTCAAGGAAGAGGAGATTTAATAACAGGTGAACAAGCCGATGAAGTTCTTAAAATTTTAAAAGATGATGCTACAAGAACTTATGATAACTACGAAAAAATGCTTAACGAAAGATTTGATGGTAGTACTATTGATGAAGGAAAAGCCGGTCTAGCAAGAGAACTAGCTAGAATGAACCTTACTTTAAACTCTTACACTCAGTGGTATTGGAAAACAGATTTATTAAATTTATTAAATTTTTTATTTTTAAGAGCTGATAGCCATGCACAATATGAAATAAGAGTTTATGCTGAAGTAATGTTAGATACTGTAAAAAAGTGGGTTCCCATAACACATTCTGCGTTTTTAGATTATAGAGTAGGTGCTGTGCATGTTTCTGCAAAAGGAAAAAAAGTTATTCAACAAATGGCAAAAGGTGAAAAAGTGAGCTATGAAAGTTCTGGTCTTTCAAAGAGAGAATGGAATGAACTAATGGCTTCTTTTGATTTTAAGGAAAAGATTGTTTAATTTTTTCTGCTATATTTTTAAATAATTTTGAAACCTCATGATCAGGATTAGAGTGTGTTAACGGGTCGCCTTTATCAGCTGAACTTCTTAAATCTTGGTGAATAGGAATATGACCTAAAAAAACTTTATCAAATTCTTTCGCAGTTTTTTCTACACCGCTTTCTCCAAAAATTTTATAATCTTTACCATCATCACCCTTAAAATAACTCATGTTATCAATTAATCCTAAAATTTTTACTCCTGTTTTATCAAACATTTGGATACCTCTTTTAACATCTAGTAAAGCAAGATCCTGCGGTGTTGAAACAATAATTGCTCCATCTACTTTTACTTCTTGTGCAAATGTTAGTTGTGTATCGCCAGTACCTGGTGGCATATCAATGATAATAACATCTCTATCTTTCCACAAAACTTTTTGAGTCATTGTTTTAATTGCACTAATTACCATTGGACCCCTCCAAATCATTGGAGTTTGCTCTTCAACCAAAAATCCCATAGACATAAATTGAGCATCATATTTTTCTAAAGGAGACATTGCTTTTCCATCCTCACTTTTTGGTTTCTCATTTAAGTTAATTAATTTTGGAAGAGAGGGTCCATAAACATCAGCGTCTAAGAGACCAATTTTTAATCCTAAATTTTGGAGAGCAAAAGCAAGATTAATTGCTACCGTGGATTTGCCTACACCGCCTTTTGCACTAGAAACTAGTATTGTATTTTTAGTCCCATTTATAGGAGTTTTGATAAATTTCTTGGGCGCAAGCTTTTCTTTCATTGTTTTGCTCAATTCTACTTTTTTTTCAGACATAATATCGCTCTTACATAACTTGTTTTTGGAGCAAAAGTCACTATATAAAGTGTCATGGGATTTAAAGACAGAATTTTTAAAAATCAATCTCCATGGGGATCACCCCCACCTGGTGGTGGCGGACGTATGCCGGGCGGAAATGGATCGGGTTCAAGACAAGATCCGCCAAGCCTTGATGACATTATTAAAAATTTTCAAAAAATAATTAATAAATTCTCAGGCGGTAAGTCTGGAGGTTCAAGACCAATAGTAATTGGCCTATTAATTCTTTTTGGACTTTATATAGCAAGCGGACTTTACAGAGTATTACCAGATGAACAGGGTGTAGTTTTAAGATTTGGAAAATTTGTTAATACAACTCAACCAGGATTGCATTATCATTTACCAATGCCGATAGAAAGAGTGCTTACCCCTAAGGTGACTAAAGTTAATAGAGTTGATGTTGGTTTTAGACCTGCGAGCGACAGCGGAAGATCTTCTGGAGTTGGAAACGTTCCTGAGGAGAGTTTAATGCTTACCGGGGATGAAAACATTGTAGATATAAACTATTCGGTGTTCTGGGTTATAAAAGATGCAGGAAAATTTTTATTCAATATTCAAAGTCCAGTTGAGACGGTAAAGGCAACTTCTGAGACAGCAATGAGAGAGGTAATTGCAAAAAATAATATCCAAACAATTTTAACTGAAGGAAGAGCAAATATTGAAATAGAGGTACAAGAAATAACTCAAATGATTTTGGATGAATACGAATCTGGTATTCAAATTACGCAAGTACAAACTCAACAAGCAGACCCGCCCGAACAAGTTATTGATGCATTTAGAGATGTGCAAGCAGCGCGAGCAGATAGAGAGAGATCAAAAAACGAAGCTGAAGCTTATGCAAATGATGTAATACCAAGGGCTAGAGGGGAAGCGGAACAAGTTTTACAGCAAGCAGAAGCCTATAAAAAAGAGGTTGTAGCAAAAGCTGAAGGTGAAGCTAGCAGATTTTTAGCAATCTACAACGAATATAAAAATGCAAAACAAGTTACTCAAGAAAGAATGTACTTAGAAACAATGGAAAAAGTTTTAGCTGACATTGACAAAGTAATTATAGATAAAGAGTCAGGATCAGGCGTTGTTCCTTACCTGCCTTTACCAGAATTAAAAAAATCAGGAGTAAATAATTAATGAAGGGCGTTAAACTTATAATTCCAGCAATAGTTTTAATTGCAGTTGTTGTGTTTCAATCTTTATTCATTGTTCAAGAAATAAGCCAAGCAATAGTCCTTCAATTTGGTGATCCTAAAAAAATTGTTACTAAAGCTGGATTAAATTTTAAACTACCTTTCATTCAAAACGTAGTTTTCTTAGATAAAAGAATTTTAAATCTAGACAATGATCCAGAGGAAGTTATTGCTGCAGATCAAAAGCGTTTAATTGTGGATGCAATTGCCAGATTTAAGATTGTTGACCCGTTAAAATTTTATATTTCAGTTGGAAATGAAAGAGTAGCAAGATCGAGGCTTTCAACAATTATAAATTCAAGAATTAGGGGTGTTTTAGGTAAGCAAGAGTTAGCAACACTTTTATCAACTGATAGAACTAAACAAATGTCGATTATTCAAAATGACGTAAACACTGAAGCCCAAAACTTTGGAATTGAAATTGTTGATGTAAGAATAAAAAGAGCTGATCTACCCCCTGCTAACAGTGAAGCGATTTATAAAAGAATGCAAACTGAAAGAGAAAGAGAAGCAAAAGAATTTAGAGCACAAGGTGCTGAAATCGCTCAGAAAATTAGATCTACAGCAGATAAAGACGTAACAGTAATTTTAGCTCAAGCTAACAAAAAATCTGAAATTATGAAAGGTGAGGGCGATGGAGAAAGAAATAAAATTTTTGCGAATGCATTTGGACGAGACCCTCAGTTTTTTGCGTTTTACAGAGCAATGCAAGCTTATGAAAAAGCTCTTATTGGTGGAGAAACGTCTCTAGTTTTATCCCCTGATAGTGAATTCTTTAAATTTTTTGGTAAGTCTATTAAACCAAACATAAAAAGATAAGCGACTATCTTATAGTGAAAGAGCTAATTACAGCAATCGGATTATTCTTTTTTATTGAAGGTTTGTTCCTTGCCATTTTCCCGTCAAGAATAAAAAATATGCTTGAGATAATAAAGAATACACCAGAAAATAAGTTGAGATCATTTGGATTGTTTTTTTTGATTATAGGCTTCATAATAATTTGGTATATAAAAATTAAATGAGACTTTTAAGAAAAATATTTTTATTAATAGTTGTTTTAAATTTTTCAACTTTTAATGCTTACGCTGTTCCTGAATCTTTCGCAAACTTAGCTGAAAAATTAATGCCTTCTGTAGTAAATATTGCTACTACCCAAACTGTAAAAACATCTAGAAATCAATTTCCTTTTCAATTTCCTCCAGGTTCGCCTTTTGGTGAAATGTTTAAAGATTTTGAAAGACCTACTGAAAGACAAGCATCTGGTCTTGGATCTGGGTTTATAATTAAAGATGATGGAATAGTAATTACTAACAACCACGTAATTGCTAATGCTGAAGATATTTTAGTTAGGGTTGGAGAAAAGGAATATAAAGCAAAATTATTAGGCGCAGACCCTTACATGGACATAGCAGTTTTAAAAATGGAAACTAAAGATAAATTTAAAACTGTTAAGTTTGGTGACTCTGATACAGCGCGAGTTGGAGACTGGGCTGTTGCTATTGGTAATCCATTTGGTTTAGGTGGAACGGTCACAGCTGGAATTATTTCAGCAAGGAACAGAGATATTAATTTAACAAGATATGATGATTTTATACAAACGGACGCATCAATTAATCAGGGAAACTCTGGCGGACCTTTATTTAATCTTAAAGGAGAGGTAATTGGAATTAACACTGCCATTATTGCACCAGGACAATCTGGATCAATCGGTATCGGTTTTGCTATACCAGCAAATGCAGCATCAAATGTAATCGATCAACTAATTGAATTTGGTGAAACAAAAAGAGGTTGGCTAGGAGTAAGAATTCAAGAAGTAACCAAAGAAATTGCTGAAGTTGAAAAACTTAAAAAACCTGCGGGAGCATTAGTAGCTAGTGTTGGTCAAAACAGTCCAGCTGATAAGGCCGGGATTAAAGCAGGTGACATCATATTGGAATTTGATGGTAAGAAAATTGATACTATGAGAACTCTTCCGAAAGTAGTCGCAAATACAAAAGTTGGAAAAAGTGTCGAGTTAAAAGTTTGGAGAAATAAAAAATCAATTTCAAAAAGATTAACTTTAGGAAGATTAGAATCTTCAGAAGAATTTAAAGAAAAGAAAACTAAAGTTGTTAAAAAAGAAAAAGAGATTGAGACTTTAAAAATCACAGTAAGAGATATAACAAGTGAAGATATTGCCTCAAGAAACTTAAGAAAAAACACAAAGGGAGTTGTAATAGTTGATATAGCTAATCGAAGTCCATTAACAAATCTTTTAAGTGTAAATGATATTATAATTGAAGTGCAAAAAAATCCTGTAAAAAATTCAATAGATCTAGACAAAATAGTTGATGGAATTTTTAAAAAGGGAGAAAAAACTTTATTGTTAACAATAATTAATAATAATAATCGAAGAAGATATCTTGGTGTTAAAATAAATTAATTTTGTCAAAAAAAATAATTCTCTTAGCAGGACCAACAGCTTCAGGAAAATCGAAATTAGCTATTCACTTAGCAAAAAAATTGAATGGAGAGATATTAAATGCTGATAGTATGCAAATATATAAAGAATTTTCAATTTTATCTTCAAGGCCAAATAAAGCTGAAACAAAAAAAATTAAACATCATTTATACGGAGTAGTTTCGGCTAAAAGATATTTCTCGTCAGGAGATTGGCTTAAAGAGGCAAAAAAAAAAATAAATTTATGTTTAAAGAATAAAAAAATTCCAATTATTGTTGGTGGTACTGGTCTTTATTTTAATACTATTACAAAAGGAATTAGTAAAATTCCAGACATAGATATCAGAACAAGAAATTATGTGAGGACATTATTTCATAAATTAGGTTCAAAAAGGTTTTACGATAAACTTTTAGAGTTAGACCCAAAAGTGAAAAATAAGATTTACCCAAAAGACTCTCAAAGAATGCAAAGAGCGTATGAGGTAAAATTAAAAACCAAAAAGTCTTTATTTGATTGGTTTGCTAATACGAAATCAGATTTTTTGGATTTCGATTTAAGAAAAGTTTTTATTGATATCCCAAGGATTGATCTACTTCCAAATATTTCAAAAAGAACAGAGCTTATGTTTAAAGAAAATTGCATAAATGAAGTTAAAAAATTTAATGCAATGAAGCTGAATAAAAGTTTATCAGCCAATAAATTGATAGGAGTTCAAGAAATTAATCAATTTATTAAAAATTACATCTCATTAGAAGAGTGTAAAGAGCTGATCAATATTAAGACAAGACAGTATGCTAAAAGACAAAATACATGGGCTCGAGGACATATGAAGAATTGGATCAAGCTTTATTCGAAAAATTTCTCAATTCTTTTGAAAAAAACATTAAAAGTTACAAGCTAAAACTTGACGGTTGGTATTTCTAGGCTAGATTGTATGAATGCCAAAATTATTGAGTGGAGCAGAAATAGTTTTTAAATCATTAGAGGACCAAAAAGTTGAATACATTTTTGGTTACCCAGGTGGAGCTGTACTTCCAATTTATGATGAATTAAAAAATCATAAAACAATTAAACATATTTTAGCAAGGCACGAACAAGGGGCAGGACACGCTGCTGAAGGTTACGCTCGTTCAAGCGGTAAGCCAGGTGTATTGTTAGTTACTTCAGGTCCTGGTGCAACAAATGCAGTAACAGCACTAACAGATGCTTACATGGATTCCATTCCTATAGTTTGTATTTCAGGTCAAGTTCCGACACATTTAATTGGAACAGATGCGTTTCAAGAGTGTGACACAACAGGAATAACTAGACCTTGTACGAAACATAATTGGCTAGTGAAAGATGTAAATGACTTAGCTGATATCATGAACCAAGCTTTTAGAATTGCAACAACTGGTCGACCAGGACCAGTTCTAGTGGATATTCCTAAAGACATTCAATTTAACAAAGGAGTATATAAAGTAAGTAAAAATAAATTAGAAAAAAAATTAAATGGTGCGCTCACTCATAAAATAAATTTAAAAGAAGTTGATAAATTTATTGAGATGATAAAAAAATCTTCAAAACCTATTTTTTATTCAGGTGGAGGAGTAATTAATTCAGGCCCGAAAGCGAGTGAGCTTTTAAGAGAATTAGTTTCATTAACTGGTTTTCCTATTACTTCTACCCTACAAGGATTAGGAGCTTATCCTGGTGATGACCCACAATTTTTAGGAATGCTTGGTATGCATGGAACTTATGAGGCAAATAACGCAATGCATGATTGTGATTTAATGATCAATGTTGGAGCAAGGTTTGACGATAGAATAACAGGTAAAATAGATGAGTTTTCCCCTAAATCAAAAAAAATTCATATAGATATAGATCCATCTTCAATTGGAAAAAATGTAAAAGTTGATCTAGCTATTACAAGTGATGTAACAGAATTGTTACAAGCAGTTATAAAAAGATTTAAAGAAAAAAATAAAAACTTTATTGAATCGAATAAGCAAAAAACAGCAAAGTGGTGGACTCGAATTAATGAATGGAGAGAAAAAAAATCTTTAAACTTTATCAATAGTAAAGAGACGATAAAACCTCAGCATGCTGTTCAAAGACTTTATGAATTAACTAAAAATCAAGATACTTTTATTACAACAGAAGTTGGACAACACCAAATGTGGGCTGCTCAACATTATAAGTTTAATAAACCTAACAGATGGATGACCTCTGGGGGTCTTGGAACTATGGGATATGGTCTACCCGCAGCAATTGGTGTTCAGATAGCTCATCCTAAAAAACTTGTAGTTGATATAGCTGGCGAAGCTTCGATTCTAATGAACATTCAAGAAATGTCGACTGCGATACAATATAGATTGCCAGTTAAAATTTTTATTTTAAATAATGAGTACATGGGTATGGTTAGACAATGGCAAGAATTGTTACATGATAAAAATTATTCTGAAAGTTACACAGAAGCTTTGCCAGATTTTGTTAAATTAGCTGAAGCTTATGGAGCTGTTGGAATTAGAGCAAAAAATCCTGATGAACTAGACGAAAAGATTAAAGAAATGATCAAAATAGATAAACCTGTTATTTTTGATTGTGTAGTAGATAAAGTAGAAAACTGTTATCCAATGATACCTTCTGGAAAACCTCATAATCAAATGCTTCTTGGACCTGAAGATGAAAAAGAGGAAGTTTCAGATGAAGGAAAAACTTTAGTTTAATGTCTAAACCAAAATCAGCATATAGCCAACCAACAAAATTTGGAAAAGAGGATCATCATATAATTGTTGTATGGGTAGATAACGAAGCAGGAGTTTTAGCAAGAGTTATCGGATTATTTTCCGGAAGAGGTTATAACATTGAGTCTTTAGCGGTTGCCGAAATTGATAAGATTAAACATTTATCAAGAATCACCATTGTTACAAAAGGAACACCTGAAGTAATTCAGCAAATTAAATTACAACTTGGAAAACTAATTCCAGTTCATAAAGTTGCTGATTTTTCAAGAAATGATCCTAAAATTTTATTTAAGGAACTTGCGTTACTCAAAGTAGTCGGAGCGACAAAAAAACTGGATAAAGCGAAGAAATTATGTAAAAAACATGACGGATTGATTTTGGATAAAACAAAAAAGTCTTTTGTTATTCAAGTAACTGCTTTAAGAAGAGAAATTGATAAATTAGTTACAATCTTAAAGCCATTAGGACTTATAAGTGTTTCAAGAACTGGGGCAGTTGCAATGACAAAAGGCGATGAAGTTTTTACACAATAGGAGTTAAATAATGAAAACGTTTTATGAAAAAGATGCAGATGTAAATTTAATAAAAAACAAAAAAGTTGCAATTTTTGGTTACGGAAGCCAAGGACATGCGCATGCACTTAATTTAAAAGATAGTGGTGTAAAAGAAGTGGTTGTAGCTTTAAGAGAAGGCTCCACAAGTGTGAAGAAAGCTGAGAGTGAAGGTTTAAAAGTTATGTCCTTATCAGATGCCGCCGCCTGGGCAGACGTGGTTATGATGTTGACCCCTGACGAACTTCAATCAGAAATTTATAAAAATCATATTGAACAAAGAATGAGAGAGGGAACAAGTTTGGCATTTGCTCACGGATTAAATATTCATTTTGATTTAATTAATGCGAGAAAAGATTTAGATGTATTTATGGTTGCGCCTAAGGGACCAGGCCATACAGTAAGAAGTGAATATCAAAAAGGTGGTGGAGTTCCATGTTTGATGGCGGTTCATAAAGATAGCTCAGGTAAAGCAAGAGACCTAGCTTTATCATATGCATCTGCAATAGGCGGAGGAAAATCTGGAATTATAGAAACCACTTTTAAAGATGAATGTGAGACAGACTTGTTTGGTGAGCAAACAGTTCTTTGTGGGGGTTTAGTTGAATTAATAAAAAATGGTTTTGAAACATTAACTGAAGCCGGGTATCCACCAGAGATGGCTTACTTTGAAACTTTACACGAGGTAAAATTAATCGTTGATTTAATATATGAAGGTGGAATTGCAAATATGAATTACTCTATATCAAACACTGCTGAATATGGAGAGTATGTTTCAGGTAAAAGAATAGTTGACAGTAAAACTAAAGAGAAAATGAAAGAAGTACTTAAAGACATTCAGTCTGGTAAATTTACTAAGCAATGGATGGATGAACATAGATCAGGTCAGAAAAACTTCCTCAAAATGAGAGAGGATTTATCAAAACATCCCATTGAAAAAGTGGGTAAAGAGCTTCGAGCAATGATGCCTTGGATTGGTAAAAATAAATTAGTCGATAAAGACAAGAATTAACCCAATCTGACTCTAGAATAGCTCTTATTGATTACTTAATAATTTGCAAATTCTATCTTTGATTGTATTATGAGAAGCTTTTGAATTAACAAAAGTTTTAAGTATGAGCGATAAAAATAGAATTATAATTTTCGATACAACTATGCGCGATGGCGAACAGTCACCAGGCGCATCAATGAGTTTAGAAGAAAAATTACAAATCTCAAGAGTGTTTGATGAACTTGGCGTTGATGTTATCGAAGCTGGTTTTCCAATAGCTTCGCCAGGAGATTATGAGGCTGTAACAGAAATTAGTAAAACTTTAAAAAAATCTATTCCCGCAGGATTAGCTCGTGCAACAAAAAAAGATATAGATGCTTGTCATGAAGCATTAAAACATGCAAAAAATTTCAGAATACATACTTTTATTTCTACAAGTCCACTTCATATGAAACATAAGTTAAATAAATCTCCGGAAGAAGTTTTAGAGTCAATTAAAGAAAGCGTTACTTATGCAAGAAAATTTACTGATGATGTTGAGTGGTCTTGCGAAGATGGAACTAGAACAGATATGGATTACATGTGCAAGACAGTTGAACTTGCAATTAAATGCGGAGCAAAGACTATAAATATTCCGGACACAGTTGGCTACACAGTTCCTTCCGAATTTAAAAAAATTATTGAGACCTTAATAAACAAAGTTCCAAACATAGATAAAGCAATTATTTCAACACACTGTCATAATGATTTAGGATTAGCAGTAGCAAATTCATTAGCTGGAGTTATGGCTGGCGCAAGACAAATTGAATGTACAATAAATGGAATAGGTGAGAGAGCTGGTAATGCTGCTCTTGAAGAAGTTGTGATGGCAATGAGGACAAGACACGATTTAATGCCTTACTCAACTAATATTAATACAAAACTTTTAAGCAAAGCATCTAAAGTTGTTTCAAACGCAACTGGCTTTCCTGTTCAGTTTAATAAAGCGATAGTCGGAAAAAATGCTTTTGCACATGAATCAGGTATTCACCAAGACGGAATGTTAAAAAATAGAAACACCTATGAAATAATGACACCAGAGAGCGTCGGAGTTAAAAAAACTTCATTAGTAATGGGAAAACATTCAGGCCGACACGCTTTTAGAGATAAACTTTCTGATATGGGTTACGTAGATGTAACAGATGATATTATAGATACGGCATTTGGAAAATTTAAAATTTTAGCAGACAAAAAGAAACATATTTATGATGAAGACATAGCTGCGATTATTGATGACAGTTTAGTAACAGAGGATAATGTAATCAAATTAAAATCATTAAAGGTTTTCGCTGGAACAGGTGAACCTCAAAAAGCAGAAATGACATTAGAGGTATATGGTGAAGTTAAAAGCGCTACGGAGACAGGCGATGGTCCAGTAGATGCAATATTTAAATGTATAAAAAATCTTTATCCTCATGATGTAAATTTACAATTATATAATGTTCACGCAGTTACAGAGGGTACTGATGCACAAGCTACTGTAAGTGTAAGAATAGAGGAAAAAGGAAAGTCAACAGTTGGTCAAGCAGCTGATACTGATACGTTGGTCGCATCAGCAAATGCATACTTGAATGCATTAAATAAATTAATTATTAAAAGAACAAAAACTGCACCAGATCAAACGATCAGTGCTCAAAACTAAAAGGGGAAAATATGTTTAAAGGTTTATCAGGATTATCATCGATGTGGTCACAAGACATGGCTATTGATTTAGGAACAGCTAACACTTTAGTTGTATTAAAAGAGCAAGGCGTTGTTTTAAATGAACCTTCAGTGGTTGCCGTTATCGAAGATGGTGGAAGAAAATCTGTTTTGGCTGTAGGCGATGAAGCAAAAACAATGTTAGGGAGAACCCCAGGTAATATCTCAGCTATTCGACCTTTAAAAGACGGTGTAATTGCAGACTTCGTAGTTACAGAGGAGATGATTAAACATTTTATAAAAAAAGTTCATAAAAAGAATGCATTTGCAAACCCTAGAATTTTAATTTGTGTACCAACAGGGTCTACTCCAGTTGAAAGAAAGGCTATTCAAGACTCTGCATTGGCTGCGGGAGCTAGAAAAGTTCAGCTTATTGAAGAACCGATAGCCGCTGCAATTGGAGCAGGGTTACCAATATCAGAGGCAACAGGGTCAATGGTTGTAGATATCGGTGGTGGTACTACAGAGATAGCCGTAATGTCTTTAGGTGGTGTTGTTTATTCAAAATCTTTAAGGGTTGCTGGAGATGCTTTAGATGGATCAATCATTGCTTACATGAGAAAAAAAATGAATTTAATGATAGGAGACTCTACAGCTGAAAAAATTAAAAAAGAGATAGGTACCGCAATTCCTTCATCAAATAATACCTTTTTAATGAAAGGTAGAGATATAAGGTCAGGAACACCTAAAGAGATCGAGCTTACAGAAAAAGATGCTTGCGAGGCAATCATGCCAATTTTAAATCAGATTTTAGGAGGTATAAAAGAGGCTTTAGAGAATACTCCTCCAGAATTATCTGCTGATTTAATTGATATGGGATTAGTTTTAACAGGCGGTGGTGCTTTATTAAAAAATATTGATAAATTAATTTCTCAAGATACTGGCTTACCTGTAACGATAGCTGATGATCCTTTATCATGTGTAGCTATTGGTACTGGAAGAGCTTTAGAAAATGAGGAATTGTTTTCTACAATGTTATCCGAGTATTAATTTGTCTTTAGCAAAAAAATGTCAGTTAGTAGAGATGATTTTAGCATAGTTTTTCGTTCAGCTCTTTTGCAAAGGGGAGCAACGCAAAAATTTTCAATTTTCTCTCTTATTATCGTAGCTTTAATAGTTTTCTTTTTAGATGTTTATGGTTTTGCTATAGTAAAAACAGCAAGAAGTTTTATTAATGATGTAGTTTATAGAGTAACATATCTAGCTTCTGCCCCAACTAGATTATTTCCAGGTATAAATAAAGGAATAACAGGTCATTTTAATTTAAAAAAAGAAAATGAAGAATTAAGACAAGTTATTGAGCGTTATAAGGCTTTAGATTTAAATCTAGAATATATCTCAAACGAAAATAAAAATTTAAAAAAAGTTTTAGATACAGAAGATGTCCAAAGTGTTTCGAATGTAGTTTTAGCTAAAGTTCTAGTTGATCGGAATAGTCCATTTTTAAAATCA
Organism: uncultured Pelagibacteraceae bacterium; assembly: GCA_902557785.1. Classification (GTDB taxonomy): domain Bacteria; phylum Pseudomonadota; class Alphaproteobacteria; order Pelagibacterales; family Pelagibacteraceae; genus Pelagilacustribacter. Next base: position 21,233 of record CACEBP010000013.1, read on the forward strand.
ATAATTATAAATAAAGGAAGTAAAGAGGGTATTATAAAAGGTATGCCAGTAACCCAAAATAAATATTTGGTAGGACGTATTGTTGAGACAAATTATTTATCATCAAGAGTATTATTGCTAAATGATTTAAATAGTAGAATTCCAGTAACATTTGATGAAAAAAGCACCCAAGCAATTCTTACTGGAGGAGGGACACGTAAACCCACACTGTCTTATTTACCTGAAAATTATCAATTTGTAGAAGGTATAACTGTATTCGCGTCTGGGAAAGATGGAATTTTTAGTGCAGGCACACCTATAGGAAAAACAAGAGAGAGTGGAGAAGTTGATTTATTCATAGATCCCAATCAACTGTCTTTTGTTACAGTAAATTTAATAAAACCAAGCAAGGAAGTTTTTTAATGTCTAAAAGTAATATATTAAACAAATTATTTGCATCTGGTCCTTTGTTTTTATTGTATTATCTATCAATAAGTGAAATTGACTCAAACTTAGAAAAATTATTTGAGATTTTTTCTTTAAATTTACAAATTATAATAATTTATTTTTGGATAATAAAACGTCCTAATCTTATGGGCACAGGACATATTTTTCTCGCCGGACTTATTAACGACGTAGTTATGGGATTTCCATTGGGTATTAGCTCACTATCTTATCTTGTTATTTGTTTTGTAGGAAATTATGTGAGAAACAAAAGTGTAAATACCACAATCGCATCTGATTGGTTTACTTTTCTTATTGCTCTGTCATTAGCTAATTTACTTTTCTTTTCGTTATTAAATAATTTTTCAGATATTACAATTTCCTACGCAAAAATTGGTTATAATACTTTTTTTACCTTATTTTTATTTCCAGTTTTTTGGCTTCTATTTAATCTTTATCAAATGAGCTTCATAGGATCTCAAGATGCTTAGCCCTGGTTCAGGTAACACAGTTATTAAATCAAAGCTAATAAGTAGAAGAATGTTTTTAATTTCTGCTGCAAAAGCTATAGTTATGGTTGGCTTAGTTGGTAGACTTATATCTCTTCAAATTAATCAAGCTACAAAATATAAATCTCTGTCAGATAAAAATAGATTTAGAGAATGGAAATTGGCCCCAGAAAGAGGAGCAATAAAAGATTTCTTTGATACTAAAATTGCATCTAGCGAACCACTTTACCAATTACACTTAGTTCCAGAAAATGCTAAAGATCTAGATAATTTATTCGTAAGATTAAAAGCAATTTTAAATATTACTGATCGTAAAGTTTCCTACTTAAAAAGAGTTATAAGAAAACAAAAACCCTGGGAGCCAGTGATAGTTTCTGAAAATTTAAATTGGTCTGATTTTTCGAGGATTAATCTATTTCTACATGAACTTGAGGGTGTAGAACCTATTGTCTCTGTTGCAAGAACATACCCTGACAATTCTTCAGCCCATATTCTAGGGTATGTTTCTCAAATAAGTGAAAAAGATTTAAAAACCAAAGAATATCTCCAAGAATTAGCCGTACCAGGTATGGCGGTTGGTAAAACTGGACTAGAGAGAAAACTAGATAGACAGATAATTGGTAAAATTGGTTATCAACGTTATGAAGTAAATGCTTTTGGAAAAAGAATAAGAGAAATTAAAATTGACGAAGGTCAAGCTGGCAAAAGTTTTAAAACAACTTTAGATTACGAGGTGCAAAAATTTACAAATGAACTATTAAAAGATAAAGCAGCCGCAGTATGTGTAATGGATGTTTATAATGGAGATATTGTCTCTTTAGTTTCTTCTCCGACTTTCGAGCCAAATGAATTCGTGCACGGATTAGACAAAGCTTACTGGAACAGTTTAATTAAGGATGACAAGAAACCTTTGGCAAATAAAGCATTGTCAGGGTTATATCCTCCTGGATCTACAATTAAGACTTTAGTGGCTTTGAGTGCTTTGGAAAACAAAATTATCAGACCATTAGACACTTTTAGGTGTAAAGGAAAAATAGAGTTGTATGGAGAAAAATTCCACTGTTGGGAAAAAGATGGACACGGCATTGTAAATCTTAGAAAAGGAATTCAGAGATCTTGTGACGTTTATTTTTATGAGGTTGCAAGAAAACTTGGTGTAGATCGATTGTCAGAAACTGCAAAACGTTTTGGTTTAGGAAAAAAAGTTTTAAACGATTTTATTGAGGAAAGGTCAGGAGTAGTACCAAATACAAAATGGAAGAAAAAATTTATTGGACAAAATTGGTACTTAGGTGAAACTCTTCACTCAGGAATAGGTCAAGGTTACTTTCAAAGTACGCCATTACAATTATGCTTAATGACAGCTCAAATTGCAAACGGAGGCTTTAAAATTCAACCAAGGATAATATTTGATAAAAAAAATGATAATCTTAGAAATTACTTGAGACATAAAAATGAAAATCCAAATGAGCCTCTTCCAACTGATTTGTTGGTTTCAAATTTTGATTTAAAACCTTTATTCAAAAATCAAGAACATATAAATTTGATTAAAGATGCAATGTTTTCTTCATCAAATGAGCCTGGAGGAACCTCTTACAGACACAGATTTGAAAATCCAAAATTTACTTTTGCTGGAAAAACTGGATCATCACAAATAAAAAGGTTTACCGAAGCACAGCGAGAAGCTGAAGTTAAACAAGAAAGTTTACCTTACAACGATAGAGATCACGCATTATTTGTAGCATTCGCGCCATATAAAAATCCGCAATACGCAATTAGTGTTTTAGTTGAACACGGTGGTTCTGGTGGTAAAGCTGCTGCACCAATAGCAAAGAAAGTAATCAAAAAAGTTCTTGAAAGACATGAATTAAGAAGAAGTATAAGTAATCAAATTGGAGAGTCAGTATAATGTTACAACCAAGATCTATTCAATCTTCATTAGGTATTAGAGACAAAATATTGTCTATAGATTTTATTTTAGTAATTTCAATTTTAGTTTTAGGAATCACTAGTATGTTTGCAATGTACTCAACAGATGGTGGAGAATTTAAATATCACACTAACAGTCATATCTTGAGGTTCTTTGTTTTTTTTGGAATGTTTTTTGTTGTTTCATTTATTTCAATAAGGTTTTGGCATGAGACAAGTTATTTAATATACGTAGGTTTTTTTATTTTATTATTAGGTGTTAAATATTTTGGCTTAACTTCATCTGGGTCAAAAAGATGGCTAGATCTTTATTTTATGAATCTACAACCCTCTGAGTTAATGAAAATTGGTTTGATACTATTTCTTGCCAAATATTATCATCGTATTTCAATTGAAAGCATAAATAGTTTTAAACATTTGATTTTACCAATTACAGTTCTTATTTCGCCAGTCATTTTAGTTGCTACACAACCAGATCTAGGAACTGCTATTTTAATTGCTGCTGGCGGCGTTATCGTGGCATGGTTAGCTGGAGTAAGAGCTAAATTTTTTGCCATTTCAGGAGTAGCTATGATTGCACTATTGCCAATAGCTATTTCATTTTTAAAACCTTATCAAAAGTCTAGAATATTAACCTTTTTGAATCCGGAAAGAGATCCACTAGGAGCCGGGTATCAAATTATTCAGTCTAAAATTGCAATTGGCTCTGGCGGATTGTTTGGAAAAGGTTTCTTAAATGGATCGCAAAGTTATTTGGATTACTTACCGGAAAAGCATACTGATTTTATTTTTACCCTTTTTTCCGAAGAATTTGGATTTTTTGGCTCTTTATTCATTTTATTGTTATATGTCTTAATTATATCAAGGATAGTTAGAACAGGAAATTTAACTAGGAGCAATTTTGGAAAACTGTATTGCTATAGTTTTGCTACTGCTTTCTTTATTTATGTAGTAGTGAATATGATGATGGTGCTAGGTTTACTACCTATAGTGGGATCTCCTTTACCGATTATGTCATATGGTGGATCATCAATGATGGCAATCATGTTCGGCCTTGGAATAGTCATGTCTTGCAAGATACATAAAGACGTTCCAGTCAACTAAATCAACGCCTAAAATGATCGAATTTTATTTAAATAATAACTTGTAAATTTTATGAATAGATGGTTAGTTAAGCAAATATATTATGTTTGGTGATAAAAAAATTAAAATCAAAGACTCAGAAAGATCACTTATAAGTGAGACAGTAAGCATTGAGGGAACTATTAATAGTTCAGGAGCAATTGATGTTGCTGGTTTAGTCAAAGGGCCTGTTTACTCAAAAGAACTTATCGTAAGAGACACTGGCTCGATAACAGGATCAATCGAGGCTGATGATGTGGAAATACATGGTCATTTGGATGGGAAGGTTTCAGCTCAAAATATAGTTATTGGAGCAACAGGAACAATTAAAGGTGATATAGAATTTGGAAATAACCTAAGAACTGAAAATGGTGCAGA
>CACEBP010000014.1 GCA_902557785.1 uncultured Pelagibacteraceae bacterium
AAAGCTTTGGCTTCTTTAATTTCACTTTTATTTTTTGAATTAAAAATAGGTTTTAAGAACTCTAAATACCAATCGCAATAAGAATGCCAAACAAATTGATATGCATATTTAGCGGCTTCGTCAAACCTAAATATTTCAATGTTTTTCGTGATTAAATTTTGTGTTTTTATAAATTCGTTATAAATCCAATGGTTTATTGAAAGTTTAATTGAGGTCAAATTTATCTTTTTATCTAATTTGCAATTATTAAGTTTTAAAAAATTATTTGCGCTCCAAATTTTTGTAATAAAGTTTCTATTTCCGGTAACTCTATCTTTTGATAATTTTACATCTCGTCCTGGAGAGGCCATCGAAATTAAAGTAAACCTTAAACTATCTGCTCCATATTCATTTATTAAATCTAATGGATCAATCACATTACCTTTTGACTTTGACATTTTCTGCCCCTTTTCATCTCTCACCAAGGCATGAACATATACTTTATTAAAAGGTGTATTTTTTCTGAAATAATTTCCCATCATCAGCATCCTTGCTACCCAGAAGAAAATTATATCAAAACCAGTAACAAGAACTGAAGTTGGATAAAATTTATTAAGTTCTTCAGTTTTATTTGGCCATCCAAGAGTCGCAAAAGGCCATAGAGCTGATGAAAACCAAGTATCTAAAACATCTGTTTCCTGTCTTAATTTAAATTGTTTATTTTTATTTTTTTTCTTTGCTAGTTTAACTGCATCTTTTTCACTTTCAGCTACAAAAATATTTCCATTTTCATCATACCAAGCAGGTATTCTATGACCCCACCAAATCTGCCGAGATATACACCAAGGCTCAATATTATTCATCCATTGAAAAAATGTTTTTGACCAGTTGCTTGGAAAAAAAGTAGTTTTGCCCTCTTTAACTATCTTAATTGGTTTTTTGGATAATTTTTTGGCATCAACAAACCATTGCTCTGTTAAGAGAGGTTCGATTATTGTGTTTGATCTATCTCCATATGGAACTTTATTTTTAATATTTTCGATTTTTACAAGAGAACCATTGTCCTTTAATTTTTTAATTATAAGTTTTCTTGCTTCAAATCTGTCTAAACCATGAAACTCTTTAATCCCATTTTTGTTTATTTTACCATTCTCTTCAAAAATATTTATTATTTCTAATTTATTTCTTTTGCCTACCTCATAATCATTGAAATCATGTGCTGGTGTAATTTTTACTGCACCTGAACCTTGTTCCGGATCAGCGTAATTGTCAGAAATAATTTTGACAGTCCTATTAACAATTGGAATAAGAACATTTTTCCCAACTAAATTAATATATCTTTCATCCTTTGGATTTACAGCAACAGCGGTATCTCCCATCATTGTTTCTGGTCTGGTAGTAGCGATAGTGATTTTTTGATCTGAGTTCTCTATCGTATAATCAATGTAATACAATTGAGATTGAACATCTTTTTGGTTTACTTCCAAATCAGAAATAGCAGTCTGAAGTTTAGTATCCCAATTGACTAATTTTTTATCCTTGTAAATAAGCTTGTTGTTGTAGAGATCAACAAAAACTTTAATTACAGCTTTAGAAAGATCCTTGTCCATTGTAAACCTAGTTCTTGACCAATCGCAAGAACAACCTAATTTCTTAAGTTGATCTAAAATTATTCCACCAGACTCCTCTTTCCAATCCCATATTTTTTTAATGAATTTTTCTCTTCCTAAATCATTTTTTTTAATTCCTTGTTTCAATAAATTGTTTTCGACAACTGCTTGTGTTGCAATTCCAGCATGATCCGTACCTGGTTGCCATAGAGTTTCAAAACCTTTCATTCTGTTAAATCTAACAAGAACATCTTGAAGACTGTTATTTAAGGCATGGCCCATATGCAATCTTCCAGTTACGTTCGGGGGAGGTATCACAACAGAAAATTTTTTATTTAATTTAGTTTTTTTAGGCTTGAATAATCCTTTTTTTATCCAAAAATCTGAGATTTTTTTTTCTTCTTTTAAGTGGTTGTATTTTTTAAATTCCATTTTTATTTGATATATTCAATATTTACTTTATATCAAAAGCGCAAAAAGCTTAAATAGTTAGATTTCGCTTTATTAAAATTAATAAATGATTTAAATAAATCAAATTATGGCCACGTGGCGGAATGGTTACGCAGAGGATTGCAAATCCTTTTATCCCAGTTCGATTCTGGGCGTGGCCTCCAAAAAATTTAAGTTGTTTTATTTAGCTAAAAAAAGTATGTTGCGATTTATTCCTCGGTAGCTCAGTTGGTAGAGCAGTTGACTGTTAATCAATTGGTCGCAGGTTCGAGTCCTGCCCGAGGAGCCAATTATCCAACTTTTTCAAATTTAGTTGTATTATTTAAAATCTGTAAAATCTTTTCTTTCTGTAATTTAGATAATGATGAAAAAGTTCTACTTAAAAATGAGTAGTTTAAATCATCATTATTTTCTTCACTTGCATTAATATCTTTAAATTCCTTATAATCTTCAAAAAAGTATATAATTGGTACTTTCAAAAACTGTGATAGTTGCATTAATCTATTAGAACTAACTCCATTTGTACCCTTCTCGTATTTTTGAATTTGTTGAAATGTAACGTTGATTGCTTGAGCTACTTTTGTTTGAGTAAGACCTAAAGAGAGTCTTCTCATCCTTAATTTTTTACCTAAATGAATATTGAAATTTTCTTCCATCAGAACTCCCTTTTTTTAATGAATTAACCCCATAACGAACAATTAAGCAATATATAAAAAAAAATATTTTAAGCTAAAAAAGGGTTAATTTTTTTAAAAAAACCTATTGACTTATGCTCAAAAAATGGGACGAAATTAAAATTATTTAACATCTTTTATTCTATATTCCCAATAACCTGTTTTTTCGAACGCTGCTTTTACCCAAAGATATGTATCCTCTTCATACCAAATATCTGTATTTAGTTTTTTATCTTTAGATAAACTTGGATCAGACGAACTAAAATTAAATCTTAATGTTTTATAAGTTTTATCGTCAATTTTTACATCTTCCTTACCTAGGAACTTAACTTTTTGCTCAATTATTCTCCCTGAAACAGCGCTAATTTGAGCTTTTTTTTGTACAATTTCGTGGTTCCACCAAGTCCCAATAATAATATCTTTATCAGCTTTTCCTTTATAAGATGAACCATCAATAACTAAATTTTTATCTTTTTTGTCAACAGAAATGTTTACATATTTTTCTTTTTTATTTTGATTTGTTTCAGATTTGAAACCAGAAAAAACGCCATCGATATATTGTTCTTGTCCAGTGGCATAATACTTATATAAATCAATTCCTAGCTTAGTAATTTTAAAACTTACTTCATTATAAATAGTTAAATTTTTACCCTCTCTTCTAAAATCATATTTGTGATACCCTATGGGCTTGTTATTTCTAAACAGTTCATACTCTAAATAGTTATATTTAGCATAGTGATCAACATGGCTAAATGTTTCAAAACTAATTGAATAAAATATAAAAATTGAAAGTAAAAGTTTTTTCATATATTTAGTGATATGGAAACAAACTCAGTTATTTCGCAAATTGGGAATACACCATTAGTAAGATTAAAACAAGCCTCAGAATTAACAGGTTGTCATATTTACGGTAAAGCTGAATATTTCAATCCCGGAGAGTCTGTAAAAGATAGAGCTGCGTTATTTATTGTGGAAGATGCCCTGAAAAAGAAATTAATATCAAGAGGTGGGACTATAGTTGAAGGAACCGCAGGTAATACAGGGATTGGTTTGGCAGTGGTTTGTAAAGAGTATGGTTTGAATTTAAAGATTGTTATTCCCAAAACTCAATCCATTGAGAAAAAAGAAACTTTAAAAAAATTAGGTGCTGAGCTTATTGAGGTTGATGCTGTTCCTTATGCAGATCCAAAAAACTATATTAAACAATCTAAACAAATAGCTGAGGCTTTGAATAAAACCAATTCTAATGGTGTTTATTGGGCCAACCAATTCGACAATATTATAAACGCAGAAGCTCATATTCAAACGACAGCAGAGGAAATTTGGAGTCAAACAGCTGGGTCGATAGATGGTTTCACTTGTGCAGTGGGAACTGGAGGTACATTAGCTGGCGTATCGATAGGACTAAAAAATAAAAATAAGAATATTAAAATCGCACTTTCAGATCCTATGGGTTCATCTTTATACTCATATATTAAGAATAATAAACTTGAGAGCACTGGGAGTTCAATAACAGAAGGTATTGGAACAGGAAGAATAACAAAGAATTTTGATAAAGCACTTGTAGATGATGCTTTTCAAACGGATGATACTGAAGCTTTAAATATAGTCTATGATTTAATTGATAAGCAAAAAATAGTTTTGGGAGGATCCTCTGGAATTAATATTGCTGGAGCTATAAAACTTGCTAAAAAGATGGGTCCAGGAAAAACCATAGTAACGATACTTTGTGATCATGGTAAAAGGTATGCAAGCAAAATTTTTAATAAAGATTTCTTAAAAAGTAAAAACTTACCAATACCTAAATGGTTATAAAATTTGACTTAAGAAAAGCTTAGTTCTCTCAGATTTTGGATTTTCAAAAAATTCTTTAGTTTTAGCTCTTTCTACAATTTTACCTTCATCCATGAAAATCATGTAATCAGCAACTTCTTTAGCAAATCCCATTTCGTGTGTTACAACTATCATGGTCATTCCACCTTTTGCTAAATCAACCATCACATCTAAAACTTCTTTAATCATTTCTGGATCTAATGCAGATGTTGGTTCATCAAATAACATTATTTTAGGTACCATACACAAAGCTCTTGCGATTGCAGCACGTTGTTGCTGTCCTCCTGAAAGCTGTCCCGGGAATTTCAAAGCTTGATCATCAATTTGAACTCTTTTTAAATTATTCATCGCTATTTCTTCAGCTTGTTTTTTTGGAAGTTTCTTAACCCAAATAGGCGCCAAAGAACAATTATCTAAAATAGATAAGTGAGGGAATAAATTAAACTGTTGAAACACCATTCCAACCTCAGCTCTTATTTTCTCAATATTTTTTGTATTCTCAGCAAGTTCTGTTCCATCAACTATTATATTTCCCTCTTGATGCTCTTCTAATCTATTAATACATCTTATTAACGTTGACTTACCAGATCCAGACGGTCCGCATATAACGATTTTTTCTTGCGGGGCTACTTCAAGATCAATGTCCTTTAGAACTTGAAATTTATCAAACCATTTATTTACGTTTTTAAGTTCAATTATTTTTGACATTACTATCTTTCCGTACTTAATTTTTTCTCTAAATTTTGACTGTATCTACTCATTGCATAACATATTACCCAAAAAACTAAACCAGCAAAAACATAGCCTTCCATTGCCATTCCAAGCCATTTGGGATTAGTTTTTGCTAAACCTATCATACCTGCTAATTCCATCAACCCTACAACGAAAATTAATGGTGTATCTTTTACTAAAGCTAGAAGAGTATTTGCTATTCCTGGTATTACTAATTTAAGTGCTTGAGGCAATATTATGAGCGCATTCATTCTCCAATATCCCATTCCTAATGATTTAGCAGCTTCATATTGACCTTTTGGCAGAGCTTGTAATCCACCTCTTACAACTTCCGCCATGTAAGCAGCTTCAAATAGTGTAATAGCTATCAGGACTCTTATTAATTTATCGATGAAAGTACCATCCGGCAGAAACATAGGAAACATTACTGCTGACATAAATAAAACTGTAATAAGAGGGACCCCTCTCCAAAGTTCAATAAAACCTATAGAAATATATTTGATTGCAGGCAAAGAAGATCTTCTTCCAAGGGCTAAAATAACACCAATCGGAAAACAGAAAAGTATTGCAAAAGCTGAAATAATAAATGTTAATGAAAGGCCTCCCCAAGCTGCGCTTTCAACGTACTCTAGCCCAAAACTTCCGCCTGAAATAAGTTTAATTCCCAAGAATGGAAAAACAAAAACTAGGAACAAGATGAAATATTTTTTAAGTTTTTCAGATACAAAAAATGAAACTCCCACAACAGCAAATAAGATTAAAAAAGCTGTATTTATTCTCCATTGTTCTGCGTCAGGGTAAAGACCATACATAAACCTATTGAACCAAACTTTAATAAAAACCCAACAAGCGCCATCACCTGTGCAATCATCTTTTGAATTACCTACAAAATTAGCCTCTAAAATAAACCAATCCAACATTGGAGGAATTGATTTTATAATTATAAAAATTGTGAAAAGTGTTAATAAAGCATTAAAATTATTGGAATTTATATTTTTATTTAAAATATCTAAGGGACGAACACCGCTAAATTCAATTCTGATAAGGTAGAAACCAATAAAACCTAATATTAACGGTAAAAAATAGCTTAATTGAGATGGTAAAAAGGCCATTAAATCAAAATTAAAAAATGCATTAACAAAAACATCTAAAAAACTCAAAGAGACTAGAAACAAACCCATGGGAACAAAGATTTTGATGTTATCTTTCGATGGTTTTGTAATTAAATTCATTATTTTTCCTTTATTGCCATTTTTTTATTATACCAATTCATAAATATTGAAATTGAGATGCTTAAAGTTAAATATGTAAGCATCGTTATAGAAATTATTTCAATTGCCCTACCCGTTTGCATTAACGCAGTTCCCGCAAAAACTAACACTATATCTGGATAAGCGATAGCGGCCGCTAATGAAGAATTTTTTGTTAGGTTTAAATACTGATTTGTAGTTGGTGGAATAATTATTCTCAATGCTTGAGGCATTACTACGAGTTTTAAAATTTGATTTTTATTTAATCCTATACTTGCTGCAGCTTCTTTTTGACCTTTGCCAACTCCCAAAATTCCAGCTCTTACGTTTTCAGCAATGAATGTTGCTGTGTACATTGATAAAGCTAAAGCTAGTGCAATTAATTCTGGAATAATGCTAACACCACCCGCATAAGTAAAGACTGTTGGAGAAAGTTGTTTTAAAACAGGGTATTCAAAAGTAAGAGATACTCCAAGAAAAAGAAATGTAATTAAAGGTATTAATATTAGTGTTGCAAGAGAAATAATTGTTGTTGGTATCTGTTTTCCAAATTGTTCTCTTTGTTTAGTTGCATAAGAAGTTATAAAATAAATTGCTATAAACGCTGCTATTACTGATAAAAGAAAAATATTAAAATTTGTCCATATAAATTTTGGAACATACCAACCTTTAATTGTTAAAAATGAAATATCATAAAAACTTATACCATTTTCCGGTAAAGGTAACGCTCTTAATGCTGCAAAGTACCAGAAAAAAATTTGCAAAATTAAAGGGATATTTCTAAAAATTTCTACATACCATTCTGCTACTTTAGCGATCAAGTAATTATCTGATAATCTAGATATACCTACAATAACTCCCATAATTGTTGCAAAAAATATTCCAATTACTGAGACTAAAATTGTATTTAATAAACCTACTAAAAAAGCTCTTCCGTATGAGTGTGAACCATCATATTCAATCATTGAAAATGTAATATCAAATGATGCTTCTTGATTTAAAAAACCAAATCCAAAAGATATCCCTCTGTTGCCCATATTAATTTGAGCGTTAGTAGCAAAATAAATAATTACAGATAGTAAAGCTAAAACAGTTATTGCTTGAGGAATTAAATCTCTCGCTTTTTTGTTTTCAATATTGAATTTTTTAAAAATCATTATTTTGAGAGTAAAAAAAAGGGCCAGATAAATCCAGCCCTTTTTAATTTTACTAGCAATTATCTTGCTGGTGGTACGTAAAGAATTCCACCTTTAGTCCATAATTGATTTGGACCTCTATTAGGTAAAATTCCAGTATCAGCTATGTGTTTTTTATAGCTTTCACCGTAGTTACCAACTTGCTCGATAATTCTTAAGCTCCAGTCATTATCAAGACCAAAAGCAGCACCTAGTTCACCTTCAGATCCAACTAATCTCTTGATAGCTGGGTTCTCAGAGTCTTTTAGGCTAGAAGCGTTAGATGAGTTAACACCATACTCTTCAGCTTCGATCATTGTATTTAGAGACCATCTTACGATATCTTCCCATACGGCATCCCCTTGTCTTACAACAGGTCCTAATGGTTCTTTAGAAATCGTTTCAGGTAATACTTTGTGCTCATCTGGGTTTGACATTTTAGTTCTTTGTGCCGCTAAACCAGATTTATCTGTAGTATAAGTATCACATCTTCCAGCATCATAAGCTGCAACAACTTCGTCTGCTTTTTCAAACGCAATTGGTTCGTAACTTATGTTTTTAGAATTAAAGAAGTCTCTCATGTTAAGCTCGGTAGTCGTACCTGTATTTGTACAAGCAGAAATACCGTTTCTGAAATCATTCACAGAATTAATTCCTGAATTTTTTCTCACCATGAAACCTTGACCATCATAGAAGTTTACACCAACAAAAGTTAAACCAATGTCAGCATCTCTTGATAATGTCCAAGTAGTGTTACGTGCAAGTACATCGATTTCACCTGATGTTAATGCCGTAAATCTTTCTTTAGCACTTAACGGAGTATATTTAACTTTGTCTGCATCACCTAATACAGCTGCAGCAACAGCTCTACATACATCTACGTCGATACCAGTCCAGTTTCCTGCTTCATCTGCGTTAGAGAAACCAGGTAGACCTTGTGAAACACCACATTTCACAAAACCAGCTTTTTTAGTATTGTCTAAAGTTTTAGATTTTTTTGAACCAGCTCCCCCTCCACCTTGGCCGCAAGCGACTAAAAGCAAAGATGCAAATCCAACTAAAATCCAAGTTTTGATTGATTTGATCATATTATTATAATCCTCTTTAGTTTTATTATTGTTAACAATATTTTTGAAACATCGTTTCAAAACGGGTTGATTATCATATTTTTTGGTTAGAATTACAATTTTAAGGAAGTACTAAATATAGATTGATTATTTAAAGACTTTCAATATCTATGAAAATACTACTAAAAATTAAGGACTTTTTGTCATTTCGAAAATTCTGCTCACGGTTCGTTTAAATATATTTAAATGTTGATTTGATGAACTCAAATTTTCAAAATTTTCTTCAAACGATAAAGTTAATCTAATTTTTTTCTCATAAAAAATATCAATTAAAGTAATAAATCTTAATTGTTGATTAGAGTTTTCATTATTAAATTTTGGAATATCTTCAATAAATATATGATTACAAATATCGGCGATATTTATATAATCTTCAGCTCCTAAATTATTTTCACATAAATCTTTAAATTTAAATCTTGTGACGCCTGAATAAAAATTTTTGATAACAAAATCTCTTCCTTTTGTTGTTACTGTTCTTATTTCTTTGTTTGAATTTCTGGTAATCTCACGGAATTTTTGATTTAGCCTAAAAGCTGTTCTTTCATTTAGTGGATGGAAAATTTCTTTTAAATTTTCATTATTCTTTGCTCGATAATCATCCTTAATTAGTAACTCTTTTTGTATAGAAAAATTATCTATGATTGAAATAAACGGAAGAAATCGCTCTCTTTGTAGACCGTCTTTATATAAATCGTTTAGTTTTGTATTAGTGGTAATAATAATTTTAATATTTTCTTCAAAAATAACTTTAAATAATTTACCTAATATCATAGCATCGACGATATTGGTAACCTGAAACTCATCCAAATATATTAAATCATATTTTTTCTTAAGATTTTTTACAAAATCATTTAATGTATTATTATCCTCTCGTTCATGTCTAAAATCATGAAAATTAATCATAAACTCATTAAAATGCTGTCTATGTTTATTAATTTCTATACGATCGTAAGCAAAATTAAGTAACATTGTTTTGCCCACACCTACTTTGCCATGTAAATAAAAACAAAGTTTTTCCTTTTTTTTAAAAAATTTACTAAAAAATGTTTTTTTGTTATTCAAAAATTTATCTAATAAATTGATAATTTCTGTTTGTTGCTCATTTATTTCAAACTTTTTTTGTTTACAAAATTCTTTAAATGAATCTTGCAAATTAATTTTTGACATCGAACAGCTTTTTTCCTAAAGGACTTATTGGCTCTTGAGGAATAAGATTTTTTCCAAGCTTTTGTTTGGTTAATTTTAAGAGTTTTTTAGCAAGACCTTGTTTTCTAAAAGAAGGATTTACAAAAATATACTCTACTTCCCCTTTTTTATTAAAACGAATAAATCCTATTGTTGTATTCTTATTTTTAAAAGTAATAACTCCATCTACTTCACTAATTTCGTATTTTGAAACCTTGCAATTTTTACTCATAAAATGGCGCGCCCTGAAGGATTCGAACCTACGACCCTCGGTTTAGAAAACCGATGCTCTATCCAGCTGAGCTAAGGGCGCATGAATATAATGTTTTACTTAAAAACACACTAGATGGTCAATATAAATCGGTGTTTTTACTCCGAATTTTTCCTCAATTTCATGTTGATGAATATGATGAGAGTGAACAAATACGGGTATTAAATCATCGTTTTTAGTTTTAAGAGTATAAATAAAATTTGTTCCTCTAAACTTTCTATCAATTATTTCTAATTTTAAATCACTTTTATCATCGTGTTCTAGATCATCTGGTTGCACTAAAAGTTTTACTGCTGTGCCTTTTTTGTATTTTTTTACAAAATTTCCCTTAATAACTCCTAAACATTTATGTTCCACACTACTTTCATCCAAAACCTTAGCATCAACAAGTATACCTCTATTTAAAAAGTTAACCACTTCAATTGAGTTTGGGTAATGATAAATATTATATGGCGTATCAAATTGTTTCATGGTTTGACTTAAGAGTATTCCACAATAGTCAGCCATATAAAATGCTTCATAGGAGTCATGAGTAACTATGATTGTTGTGATTTTTTTTTCTTTTAAAAGCTTTTTTATATTTTGCTGTAGTTCAACCTTTAAACTCTCATCAACATTTGAAAAAGGTTCATCAAGTAATAGTAAATCCGGTTTTGACATTAACGATCTTGCCAATGAAACTCTTTGCGCCTCACCTGCGCTTACTTGGTGAGGGTATTTTTCTGCCAAACCTTCTAAATGAAGGAGTTTAATTAATTCATCTGCTTCAAAGTTATAATTAGCTTTTCTATTTCTTTTTGAACCAAAATTAATATTTTCCAAAATTGTGTAGTGGGGGAATAAACTGTTGTCTTGAAATGAGAGAGCTACATTTCTTTTTTCAGGTTCTATATGGTCAATCTCTGATGATAAAAGATTTCCTTTTAAAAAAATTTTACCTTTAGGTATCTTTTGTAATCCAGCGATTGATCTTAGTATTGTTGTCTTTCCTATTCCAGAAGGTCCTAATAAACAAATAATATCACCCTCATTTTTAATTGTGAGGTTAAAATCTAAAACTTTATTTTTTTTGCTGGCAACAAAAGTTGCGTTATTAATCTCAAGAAAGTTAATCGACATGTATTGAATATAATATTATTTTTCAGAAAGTATATGCTTAGAAGTAAAAAATATTAAAATAGTCGACCAGAATATAAGAAATAATGAAGGCAAAGCAGCTGCTTCTAGTAAATCTTGCGATGCATAAGCATAAGCTTTTGTTGCAAAAGTTTCAAAGTTAAAAGGTCTCAGTATCAAAGTAATTGGTAACTCTTTAATAATTTCAATCGCAATTAAAATACCTATTAAATAAATACTGTTTTTCAAATTAGGAAAATGAATTTTTCTGAAAGTTCTAAATTTCGAATAACCTAGTAAGTATGAACTATCATCTATAGATTGATTGATTTTAAGATAGCTCGATTTAATTCCATTAAATGCAAGTGAATAGAATCTAACAAAATATGCAGCTATTAATCCAAATATTGAACCTATAAATATACTTTTTATACTAGTTATACCAAAATTATTGGTAAGAATATCGCTGAACCAAGAAAAGAAAGAAATAAATGCTACAGCTAAAATTACTCCAGGAATTGCATAACCTGAAATTGAAAACATGCTTAAATTATCTAACATTTTGCTTTTTGATATTCTGTTTCCAAAGTTAATCAAAAAGGCTAAACAAATCAAAATACTGCTGGCTAAAAATACTAATAAGAGTGTGTTTAGATTTAATTCAAGTATGTTTGTGTCTTGAAAATATTTAGGGAATTTAGCTGTCCAATAAATCATCTGACTTAGTGGAAATATAAAACTCAATAAAAAAATAATTGAACAAAAGAATATTGGATACAAGGATTTTGTTCCTTTTAATTCAATCTTTGGTATTTTATGAAAACCTGCGTTAGTATTTTGATGATATTTAGCCCCTCCCCTCGAATAATTTTCAACAAAAAATAACGACAATATAACAATCAAAAGGATAAATGATAATTGGTTGGCCGTATTCAAATCATCAAACGCTAACCAGGAGTTATAAATCCCCGTTGTTAAAGTAGAAACACTAAAAAAAGAAACAGTTCCAAAATCAGACAAACACTCCATAGCTACTAAGGACAATCCAGCTACAATTGCAGGTCTTGCTGAAGGTAGTATAATTCTAAAAAAACTCTCTTTCGCTGTTAGACCTAAATTTTTACTCACTTCAATTAGGTTGTTAGACTGATGGTAAAATGAAGCTCTTGTTAAAACATAAACATATCCAAATAATGAAAAAGACATTGAGATAATAACTCCAAACATTCCATCAAACTTTGGTATGTGTTTGTTATAATTATATTCACCGAATATCCACGTTAATAAAGAAAACAAAGAACCGTAATTTTCAAAAAAGGCAGTTAATGAATAAGCATAAATATATGCAGGAACCGCAAATGATAATATTAATGCCCATTTAAAAAAATTTACTCCCCAAAAACTATAAAATGAAACAAAATAGGCTGAGAGCACTCCAAAAATAAAAGTTAGAATTAAAACTCCGACTAATATCACTGCAGAATTTAAAATATAATCTTTTAAAAATGTTGTTTTTAAAAGCTCCATATACTCACTGGTTGAACTAAAATAACTTGAAAATACAGTTAATATTGGAATTGCAACAAATAAAGATACTGCGAAAGAACTAATATACCAAAAATTTGTTTTTTTATTTATCATTTGAAGTTGTTTAAGACCTGAACTTAAAAACGTCAATTAATTATTTTTCTTTAAATATTGAAGAAACTATACTTTTAATCTCTTGTATTTTCATTTCAGAAAGATCTCTACTCGCAATTTTTCTTTGCATCTTTTTAGCTTCATTCATACAAGGCGAACATCCAGTTTTCAAACTGTTCAAATTTAAATCTTTTTTTAATGTTCGCCTCATAATTTAATTAACAACTTAGAGTCTTACTTCCAACCTGCGCCTGTCATTGCTGCAAGAGCGTCAGCTTGTAATTTACCGTAGTTAACTACTTTAGTTTTAAGATCTTGTTTAAAATCTAATCCCATATTTACTACTAATGGATGCGGTGAAACACCTGCAATCATTGGATACTCAAAAGTATTATTTACTATGTGGTTTTGCGCTTCTTCACTTAGTAAAAATTCTACTAATTTTATCGCATTAGCTTTGTTTGGTGCTCCTTTAACAAGTCCTGCGCCACTAATGTTCATATGAGTTCCTCTACCATCTTGATTTGGAAAGAAAGGTTTAACCTTTTTAGCTGCCGCTTGTTGCTCAGGACCTTTTTTACCTGATAACATAAGTGCTAAATAATAAGTATTAGCTACTGCTATATCTGCTTCACCTGCTGCAACTGCAAGTATTTGAGCTCTATCATTACCTTTAGGTGTTCTTGCCATATTAGCGACCATACCCTTTGACCATTCCTCTGTAGCTTTTTTTCCATTATTTTTAACTAAAGATGCTACTAAAGATTGGTTATAGATATTATTTGATTTTCTTATAACTACTCGGCCTTTCCATTTTGGATCAGCTAAACTTTCATAAGTTAAACCTGCTAATTCAGCTCCTGAAACTCTTTCCGGTGCAAAATAAACTATTCTTGCTCTCTTTGCTATTCCTGTCCATTTAGAAGTTCTAAAATTACTTGGAACTGCAGATTTAATAGTATCTGTGTTTAATCCACCTTGAAGCATTCCTTTAGCATCAAAAGCTCCTAATCTCCCTGCATCAGCAGTTATATAAAGGTCGGCTTTACTGTCTGCGCCTTCCTCTATTATTCTTTTCTCTAAAGCTCCTGATTTTCCAGATATAACATTTACTTTGATACCCGTTTTAGCAGTAAACTTTTCATATAATTGAACATCAGAATCGTAATGTCTTGCACTGAAAATATTTACCTCATTAGCAAATAAACTAGAAACAAATGCAAATAACAGAAATACTGAAGTTACTGTGACTTTTCTCATATTTTCCTCAATTCTTCTTTAGATTGAGAATGATTATCATTTACAATATATTGAGAATGATTATCATTTGCAATTATGTCGCACTTGAGAGTTAAAGTCAATAAGCGCAACTAAAAGTTGCCTACATATAAAAAATAGAGTTAAATAATTTGTGCTTCAAATAAATCCAAAAAAATTTAAACAAATAAAAAATAAGACTATTCCAAGTCCATTGAGGCCTAAATTTAGACAAAAAGCTCAAACTAACATTTATTTTTTATCTAAAAGAAAAATAAGTGGAGAGAAAAAAATTAAATTAGTTAAAAATTTAAAAATAATAATTCTTATATCGATTATTTTAATAGGTGGTTATTTTTTATCTAACTAATTTTAGTTATAACAGATCCAATTTTTTGTATTACACCTTTATAATAACCTTTGCCTAAAATAGGGACCACACCGACCGTTGAACCGGTAAATACGTAAAAATCATTATTATGTTTAATTTTATCATTTTGTATTTTTTTTAAAACAAATCTTAATGAATTCATTGGATTAATATACACAGTGTTAGTATTACCATTAACTAATTGATTAATTTTTTTGTTAAATATACTGGTCTTTAAATTTTTAACGTTTTGATTTTTAAATTTTTTTTTTGGTCCTAATACAAATTTTTTATTAGCTCCAAAATCTGCACATAAATCACCCAGACTTTTAATACCTTTTTTCTTCTGTCTATATCCAATTATCTCTATACACGGAGCAATGTGAGAAATATATTTTTTTATATTTTGTTTTGTGACTTTTTTTTTTAAATTAAAGAATTCTTTTTTAATAAGATAGCAAACTTCTAATTCAATGCCCATAGTATATTTATTTATTTTTACAGTCTTTCTATTTTTTAAAATATTATGTCTATATACAGATGCATAAAATGGTTCTTTTTCTTTTAATTTTTTTAATACAGGGATACCTGTACCTGCTGCTTTAAATCCACTGACAGGTTTTTTAATTTTACTTTCACATAACTTTCTAAATTTTTGAGCGTCAGAGATTTTTTTAGTATATTTTATAGGTAAAGGTGAAATTAACTTATTTTTTAAAAAAGCATTAACAATGTTATTTGCTAATTTATTTGCTGATTTGTTTGCCATTAAATTTTATCTCCAATATAAATATCAAGTGATATCGCAGTTTCTACTAAAGAGTCTTTTCTTTCAACATTTTTGTATGTGCTAATTCCCTCATCGATTGGTACGTCAACAACTTTTCTATTTTTCCAGGCTACCATTCTATCAAATTTTTCTTGATTAAGTAAATCAACAGCATAAACACCAAATGCGCTTGCCAATATTCTATCACTTGCTGTTGGTGGAGCCCCACGTTGAACATGCCCCAGAGAAGTTACTCTACACTCAACATCTGTTTTTTTCATTATTTCTTGAGCTATATAATCTCCTATTCCTCCTAATCTTTGTTCACCATTCATGTATTTATGCAGCACAGTACTTCCATCTTCTTTTTTAACAGCCTCAGCTACAACAATTAAAGAATGCTGTATGTCATGTTTTTTCATAGAATTTAATTTTTTGATAATCCCATCTATAGAATATTTTATTTCAGGTATTAAAATAATGTCAGCACCGCCAGCAATTCCTGCGTTTAAAGCTATATGACCAGCATCACGTCCCATAACCTCAAGTATCATTGACCTTCTATGACTTGCTGCAGTAGATTGAAGATTATCTAAGGCTTGAGTGGCTACATCCACAGCAGTGTGAAAACCAATTGAACTTTCAGTTGCCCCAACATCGTTATCTATAGTTTTAGGTATCGCAACTATTTTCATATTCCCCTCTTTAGCAAGTTTTTTCAAAATCTGCATACTTCCATCACCTCCTATGATGATTAAACCATCTAATTTCATTTGATGATAGCCATCAATTATCTCTTTTGATCTATCTATATTTTTTCCATCTTTAGTTGGAAATTTAAATGGATTTCCTCTATTGGTTGAACCAAGAAAAGTTCCTCCTTGTCTTAATAGATAACCTCCAAAAGTTTTATGAGTTAATTTAACAGCAGCAACAGGTCTTTTCATAAGTCCAGCAGTCCCATCCTTTATACCAAAAACATCCATATTATATTTGTTTTTTGCTCTATAAAATATCGACCTAATAGCTGCATTAAGACCTCCACAATCACCACCACTTGTTAAAATTCCTATTTTTTTATAAGCCATTTAATTAAAATTTTCTTAAATATTCTTTTTTGAAATAAAAATGTTATAACATAAAAATCTCATAATGGAAAAAAAAGCCAAAATCATTGCTACTTTAGGACCAGCTATTTATAGCAACACAAAACTTAAGCAGCTAGTTAAACACGGCGTTGATGCTTTTAGAATTAATTTTAGTCATAATACAAAAGGAATAAAAAAAATTGTCTCTAAAATTAGAAGGATTGAAAAATCTTCCAATAAAAAAATAGCTATAATTGCAGACCTTCAAGGCGTAAAGCTACGTGTGGGAAAAATAAAAGACGATAGTCAAAACATTAAATATAATCAAAATTATATTTTTGATACGAAAAAAAAAATTGGTGATCGTTCAAGAATAAATTTTCCTTACCCAAAAATTATTAAAAGGTTAAAAAAAGGAAATAAAATTTTAATCGATGACGGAAAATTCACATTTGTTGTTACCGGTAAGAAAGGAATGGTTGTTACGACAAAATGTAAAAGCCAAGGCTGCCATATTAAAAGTAATAAAAGTATTCACATACCTAACTTTGATATTACATTTAACGGATTAACTCCCAAAGACAAAAAAGATATAAAAACAGCAATTAAACTAGGTTGTAATTGGATAGCTATTTCTTATTTACAAAACGATAAGTTGATACATGAAGTGAGAAAATTAATTAAAAAAGATATGGGTATTATTTCAAAAATAGAAAATAAAAATGCCCTAAAAAATATTATAAGTATAATTAAAGCAACAGACTCAATTATGATTGCAAGAGGAGATTTAGCAATCGATATAGGACATAGTGAAGTTCCTAAGGTTCAACTCAGTTTGATTAAAAAATGTTCACAATTATCTAAATCAGTAATTGTTGCTACGCAAATGTTAGAGAGCATGATTGAAAATAGTACAGCTACAAGAGCTGAGATAAATGACATTGCAACGGCAATATTTCAAGGTGCTGACACGGTGATGCTTTCTGCAGAAGCAGCTATAGGTAAGTTTCCAGCACAAGCTGTTTCAACTATGGCTCAAACTATTCTTTCAACTGAAAAATATAAAAAACAACATATTGAAGATTTCAAAAATTCTATTATTTCAAATAAAGATCCTGTAAAATCTATTCTTCTTTCAGTAAAAGATATTGCTTACAATCCTGATGTAAAGGCTATAATTGTTTTTTCAAATTCTGGTAAATCAGCAAAATTAGTTTCAGCAATGCGTCCTGCAGCTAAAATTTTAACTATTTCACCTAATGTTAATGTATCTAGACAAGTTTCCTTACTTTGGGGAGTCCAGTCCATTAACAGCCGTGATGCAAATGGTTGGAAAGATATGATGTCTATTTCTAGAGAAATAATTAAAAAACTGAAATTCATAAAAAAAAATGATTTCGTAATAATTACTGCTGGTTTGCCCTTCGGTAAAGCTGGAATGACAAATATGATTAGACTTTATAAAGTTGGAACCTAATGGAGCAAAATTATAGTATTGATGAGATTTTATCCGCTGTTGATGAAATTCAAAATAAAAAAAAAGTAAAAAAAAATAAACAATCTCCATCTCTCCCATTAAAAAAGGATTACACTGAAGTGCCTAAACATACTTTAAAATTGATTGAAGAAGCCGAAAAAACTAAATAAGATTTGCGATTTGGATAGTTGTATCACACATTCTATTTGAAAAACCCCACTCATTATCGTACCACGATAAAACTCTACTAAACTTACCTTTAATCACTTGCGTTTGGGTTAAATCAAATATTGAGCTATGGGGATTATGATTAAAATCTTTTGATACTAACGGAGCTGAATTTGTAGCTAATATACCTTTTAATGATCCTCTTGAAGCTTTACTCATTGCTTCATTAATGCCTGCAGCTGTTACTTCTTTTTTTGGAACAAATGTTAAATCTATTAAAGATACATTTGGCGTTGGAACTCTTATTGCTGTTCCATCTAACTTACCTTTAAGGCTTGGTAAAACTAAACTCATTGCTTTAGCAGCTCCTGTAGATGTTGGTATCATTGCATCACCTGAGGCTCTTGCTCTCCGTAGATCTTTATGTAAAGTATCTAGTAATTTTTGATCGCCGGTATAACTATGAATCGTAGTCATGTAACCATATTCTATACCAAAAGTATTTTCTAAAACCATTGCAACTGGTGCTAAGCAGTTTGTAGTGCAAGAACCATTTGAGATAATATTGTGCTTTTTGTTTAAGTCTTTACTATTAACTCCTTGAACAACAGTAAAATCAACTTCTTTTGCAGGAGCTGAAATGATTACTTTTTTTGCTCCAGCTTCAATATGTTTCCCTGCAGATATTTTATCTAAGAAAAAACCTGTACATTCTAAAACAACATCAGCTCCAATTTTGCCCCACGGTAATTTGGCAGGATCTCTTTCAGCGAATACTTTTATATTTTGGTCTCCGATCTGAAATCCTTCCGATGAGGTTTTTACTTCATTATTTAATATACCATGGGTGCTATCAAATTTAATTAAGTGGGCATTAGCTTCTATGGATCCAAGGTCGTTAATTCCAACTACTTTAATCTTATTTTTATAATTTTCTAAAATCGCTCTTAAAATAAGACGTCCAATTCTTCCAAAACCATTTATTCCAATATTTATCATTTAAGTTCATTATCTATTAATCTATTTTATAATCTTAAGCAAACAGAATTTTATTATTATTTTTTCACAACGTCAAAAATCATGTCTTGAATTATCGGTCCAGGTAAATATTTTTTTATTGTACCACTGCAGTAAATATTTATTTTTCCAGATTTTTTAAATATAAATTTTCTTATTGGAATATTATTTACTTTTAAATTTACCACATGATTAGATAAAAAATATCTAAATTTAAATTTATCTTTTTTTAAAAGATCTTTGCACCTGATTCTATGAGTTGAAATTTTTCCTGAAAATTTTTGAAGAATAAAAGTTGAGTCTATTAATTCATATTTATTTGTTTTTCTAAAAATAAGTTTTTCAAATATTTTTACTATTGGCATAGGAATATAATAATTATTTTTTTGATTTACAAAACAATTTATTACATAATTACATTTACCATCATCATAAGAAATAATATCTTCAGGTTTTATTAAATTTGAATTACTTAAAAGTTTAATTAAACTTAAATTACCAATGCATAAATTTAAATTGTTTGTAGAAATAAATTTTTTTTTAATTTTTAATATCAAAAAATTTTTTTTAATTATAATTTTTTCAATTCTCCCGTTTGAAATTTTTCCAAAATGTTGCTTTTTAACTCGAAAAATTTTTTGATCTTTATCAACTAAACAGTAAGTATTTGAAAATAATGAATTACTATTAAAAATTTTTAAAGTTTTGAAAATATTTTTTTTAAATATTTCACTATACTTTCTATTATTCAAGAATTTTTTATGTCTTTTATAATTAATGTATCCTCCCCAAATATTACTATTTCCTCCAAGTTTGTCATTTTCATAAAAATTATTTCTTTTATAAAAATTATTACCAGGTGCTGTAAATACTTTAATTTTTTTTTTTGAATTCATTAGATATACTAACGAACTCATTCCAGTACCTAGTAAAATGCTTTTAAAATGTTTCATCAAGTTTTAAAATTTTTTTTAAAATAAAGTAAATTTCCAGTTTTATAAAAATTTCTAAATTTGTTTCTTAAATAATATTTATATGCTCTCTTATTTTTTTTTTCAAAACACAAAAATAATACATTAGCATCTTGTTCTACTAAAATTTTTTTATAAAACCGATTGAACATTAGATCTTTTTTTTTAAGAGTTATTTTTAAAAAATCTTTTTTAATTATTACTAGATGTAACAAATGAAGATAGTCATTATTAATATGCATAATGGAAGATTTTTTTACTGATTTGATCAGGTAGAAAAAATTTATAATTATGATAAGTGGGTTAAAAATGAGATAATTTAAAACAATTCTATTAATAGATTTATAATATTTATAATTTATTGTTGTGATTACTGCAGATATCTTAATCCCTTTTTTGATGCAATAAACGCAAATTATATTTTTTAAAACTAAATAATTAAAAAAATCAAAGCCCAGTTTTACAAATATACTGCTTGAAATTTTTTCACAAATCAAATGATAAATTTTATCGAGTTTTTTTTTTGTTTTTACGAGCTTGTAATTCATAAGTTAAAAAGATTTATTTATAATATTCGAAATTTTTTTAATATCATTTTCGCTAATATTTTTATGTAATGGTAAACAAAAAATATTACTTTCTAAAAAATATGTATCCTCAAATTCTTTTTTTTGAAAGTTACTTTCACCATTAGAATTATTTATGTACCATGTGTGTCTAATATCAAAACCTTCTCGCATTAAAATTTCATGTGCTTTTTTATTATTAATATTTTTTAATATAAGCACATATTCTAAAAAAGCATTTTCTGTAGAATTAAAATTTGTTTTTATTGCTTTACTTTCATTTATCAATAATTGATAAAGAGATGCTTTTTTTTTTCTTATTTCAATATCAATATTAATTTTTTCTAAATTATAAATACCAACATCATTCATCAACCAATTAAAGTCATAATTATAGATATCAGGTACTTTACTTTCATATTCATGAAATAAGATTGGATAAATTTTTTTTAAAATAAATTTGATTTTTTTCTTATAAACAAAAATCAAAAAATAATGAAAAAATTGATAGGAAATATTATTAAATAAAATTTTTATAATAAATGTTGTTATTAAGAGATTGACTGTATGAAATATTGGAAATTTTTTTTTATTTCTATGAGCCATATATTTTTCAAAAATATGGCTATCTTTAATGTAAATTGCCCCTCCATTTAACGTATTTAAATTCTTAACAATATTAAAACTAAAAAAACCATAATCTGCCAAGGTTCCTAAATATTTATCATCTAATTTAGCACCAAAATTTATTGCTGCATCCTCAATTATGGTAACCTTACTCTGAAACTTTTTTATAAATTCCTTAATACAATCAGAATTTGAGTATAGGTGAGTAATTATTACTCCGGCAGTATTGTTATTAATTTTTTCTTCTAATTTTTGTGCGTTTATAAGGCCAGTTTTTTTATCTATATCAATATACACTACCTCTCCGCCTGCATATTTGATAGCATGTATAACGGCTGGGATAGTATAAGGGGCTAT
This sequence comes from uncultured Pelagibacteraceae bacterium, assembly GCA_902557785.1. Taxonomy (GTDB): domain Bacteria; phylum Pseudomonadota; class Alphaproteobacteria; order Pelagibacterales; family Pelagibacteraceae; genus Pelagilacustribacter. The sequence continues at coordinate 21,711 of CACEBP010000014.1, forward strand.
TAAAAAAGTTTTCTTATTAGAGCTACTAATTATAATTTGTATAATGTCATACAAACCACTTCTTCCTAGAGATGTTAATGCAATATTTTTAGTATCAAGAAACGATTGAAGTTTATTATTAAAATCTTTTTTTTTAAAAAATATTGATTTGATTACCTGAAAAAAATTTCTAAAATTAAAATTTGTGTATAAACGTGTTCTTTTAGAAAGCATACAAATTATTTTGCATCTTTAATTTCAAGGGTAATTTTTTCTAAAAAATTATTTATTAATTTGGCATCGTCTTTTGATAAAATTTGATCCTTTTCCAATCCAGCTCTTATTTCAGATCTAAGTTTGTCTTTTACTAATTTTGTTTTTTCTTTAGAGATTGTATTGTAAATTTTTGTTTCAATATTCCTCGTTGTATATCCAATAGTGGCTTGATATAGAATAAAAATTAAGAGAGAAATAAACAAAGATTTATAAGCAAATAATTTCATTTTTATTTTTTTTTGTAAATTGAATATATCCTAGTACCATCTATTATAAGAGATTTATATAAAGAAAAATTTTCAGGAATTTCGTATTTTTTATTGTATTTTGTATTAACTTCATAATAAAAATTTGTAAATATAAAGTTTGCTCTTTCATAATTTGTACCAACAAAATTTAATCTGTGCCAATGTTTTTTAGGTATTAATGATCGTGCATCTTCTAGGGGTGTGTACGATGCTGTGCCAATTAATAAATCTCCATCCTCATTAAGTAATTCTTTTATAGCATGCACTCTTGAGAGAGATTGTGTATCAATTTCAAAATTCTTTTTATATTTGTTTGAAATAAAACTATTAAAATAAGAACTCTGAAATGGATGATATTTATAATTATTATAAAGTAAAAAAACGCTTAGAATAATTAAAGTTATCAGGAAAATTTTTTTTAATAAAATTTTTTTAAAATTCAAAAAAATATAATTCAGGCAATAACAAGAATAAAAAATTATAAAGAAATTTAAAAAATAAAAATGTCTCCAGCCACTTAATAAAGCTAGATTGATAGCAAAATATAATATGAGTATCAGTAAAAAGTTTAAGAATAAAAAAAAGTCAAATTTTTCACTTTTTGATCTCCAAAAATCAAAATCGTAATTAGATAATTTTTCTTTAATATTAATAAATCTATTAAATACTCTTTTAATATGTTGTAAAAATCCTATTGAAAAAAGTAACAAAATAAAAACTGGAGTGCTTATAAAAATGAAAATAGGAATATATGAAATTGGTAAAAATTTTGATTGATAAAAATTTCCATTAAAAAAAACAGTTGGATTCATTGCAAAAAAGAAAGGTTCAAAGAAATTTTTAAATTGTTCAAAATTTAGAGTCCACAAATAAGGCCAATGAATTATCAGCATTATTAAAAAAGCAAATATAAAAATTAATACTTTAATTAAAAATTCTTTTAATTTTTTTGAAGAGAGATATTCTAAAAATATTAATATGAAAAAAGAAAGAGGGATAAGTAAACCTATAATTCTTGATGTGGTTGACATTGCACAAAACATTGAAAAGATAATTAAATTTAATTTATTTTCTTTTCTTAAATATTTTATAAAAAAAAACATATTTATAGTAACCATCGAGAGAAAAAAAATGTCTTTATTGTCAAAAAATATATTTCCATAAATTCTAGGAGAAAATATAAATGCAATAAAACCAAATAAAGCTAAATTTATATTATTAAATCTTATTTGGATTATTCTATAAAAACAAAAAGAGCTTATTAAAAAAAAGAAAAATATAGTTAAATGTCTTAAAAAAAAATAATTTTGTGGTTCACTAATTTTAAATAATGTCTCAATAAATGCTAAAGGAACATCAAATAATATTCCATAAAAACCTAATTTTTCAATTGAAAATAATCTAGGTGTGAAAGTTTCAATTTCATTTAATTTTAATTGAGAAGTTTCTTTTAATATTTCAAAATCTGTATAATTTAATAAAAAATTGAGCCAATAAAAACCTGATTTTCTTTGGAAATGCTCCTCTATGCCTATTCCATAATCTTGATAAGTTAAAATTCCAATCAGAGAAATTATTAAAAGCAATAAGAAGATAATTTTATTTTTTAAATAGAATTTTCTCATAAAATATTATGATACATTAATACTCTAATATCATATATCATTAAATAATATGAAATTTTCAATCATAATTCCAATTTACAAAGAAAAGAAAAATTTAGCTAAATTAATTTTTACTTTATCTAAAGTGCTTAAATTTAAGAAAAACAACTATGAAATAATTTTTGTAGATGATGATTCTTTAGACGGATCTCAGGAGGTTTATTACAAAAATAGAAAAAAGAATACTAGATTTTTTGTTAGAAAAAATAAACCTAGAGATTTGTCTAGATCGGTCGTTTTTGGATTTAAAAGATCAAAGTATGATAACCTGATAGTTATGGATGGAGATCTTCAACACCGGCCCTCAGATTTAAAAAAACTAATTGAGAAATATAAAAAAGATAAATGTGATATTGTTATTGGCTCTAGAAACATGAAAAATCACAAAGTTGTGAACTTAAATCTATTGAGATTTTATACATCAAAATTATTAAATTCAGTGACAAATTTTTTATTTAATTTAAATCTAAAAGATCCGATGTCAGGATTCTTTATTATTAGGAAAAAGACATTTAAAAAGTGCCAAAATAAACTTTTTTTATTAGGTTATAAAATTTTGTTAGACATTGTAATAAGTTCTTCAAAAAAAATTAAAATAAGCGAGACTTTTATAAATTTTAAAAATCGTGAAAAAGGTTTTAGTAAAATGAGAATAAAAATATTATTACAATTGACTTACTTTTTAATTTATAGATATTTTTTCAGATAGTAAAATAGTTCTTCATCAATTTAATAAGTTGTACAAAACTTTTTGTCTTTTTTAATGCATTTTTTTAATTTCAAGTCCCAAAAATCTGTATAAACTTGTGTAAATAATTTATTAATATTTTTATTTATCATTTTTGTTTCATTAGATGAATAAGCGAAAATAAATACGCCTTTTTTTATTAATTTTTTAAATTTATCCTGATCTTGTAATATATCGCTCATACTGGCTGAAACTATTTTAATATTGTTTCTTATGATGTAATTGTAATCTCCTGTATTATAATTTAAAATTGGATTTATAATCTTATTTTTAATAGCTTTATTAAAATTATCTTTTCCGAACACCTCAACTAAAATTCTTTTTTTATCAAATTTAAAATCTTTTTTGATTTTTAAAAAATTGTTAGTTTTATCGGTAACTAAGAATAAGCTTTTATTTTTTTCAAATATTTCATTAATTTCTTTTATTGTTATTGCTTGATATTTATTATTAATTTTTAGTTTTTTGACTT
>CACEBP010000015.1 GCA_902557785.1 uncultured Pelagibacteraceae bacterium
TTTTTTGATAAAGATTGAGCAAGCGCAAGTTTTCTCACTTTTTTGTTAATTTTTTTAATTTTATATACGGCACCTTTAGGTCCATGAGCTACACCACCACCCACAAATAATGGAGCTTTTTTACTAGCGTGTCGAGCACCGCCACCACCTTTTTGAGGCACTATTTTTTTTGTCGAACCTTTAATTTCATTTCTTTGTTTAGTTTTTGCAGTTCTTGGTTTTGAATGATTTAATTGCCAATCAATCACGAACTTTATTAATTTGTAATTTACTTTTAACTTAACTAATTTATCTGAAATTTCGATCGAGTCTACTTTTGCACCATCAATACTTAAAGGGGTAAATTTCATTTATTTTTTACCTTTCTTGGCTGCTGCTGCCTTTATTTTAGCTTCATATTTTTCTTTAGTTGTTTTTCTGGTTACATCTTTGACTGACTCTCTTAATAGTAATGTTGAATTTTTAGAGCCCGGGATTGAGCCTTTTAGATATAATAAATTATTTTCTAAATCTGATTTAACTATTTCTAAATTCAATATTGTTCTTAATTTGTCACCCATATGACCTGCCATTTTTTTTCCTTTAAAAACTTTTCCTGGGTCTTGCCTTTGTCCTGTTGAACCATGAGACCTATGCGAAACAGAAACACCATGAGAAGCTCTTAAGCCTCCAAAATTCCATCTTTTCATTACACCAGCAAAACCCTTACCTATAGTCTTGGATTTAACATCTAAAAATTTTTTATCTTTAAAAATTTCTAAGCCTAATTCGTTACCTTCTTTAAACTGATCATTGTTATCCACCCTGAATTCTTTAAGTATTTTTTTTGGCTCAGTTTTTTTTTTTGCAAAATAACCTTTCATTTGTTTTGTAAGTTTAGAAGATTTAAGATTAAAAAAGCCTACTTTGACTGCATTATAGCCCCTTTTTTCCTTTGTTATTACGTCCAAAACTCTACCCTTTTCAACTTTAATAACAGTAACCGGCACAGATTGTCCGCTATCCATAAATTCTCTTGTCATCCCTATTTTTGTTCCAATTAATCCAATACTCATAATTTAAATCTTTATTTCTATATCCACACCTGAAGCTAAATCTAATTTCATCAAAGCTTCTACCGTTTGTGGCGTTGGTTCAATTATATCAATTAATCTTTTATGTGTTCTAGACTCAAACTGCTCTCTACTTTTTTTATCAATATGAGGAGATCTTAAAACTGTATATCTTTCAATTCTAGTTGGTAAAGGAATTGGGCCCTTAACTTGAGCGCCAGTTCTTTTTGCAGTATTAACAATTTCCTCTGTCGATAAATCTAAAATTTTATTATCGTAGGCTTTTAAATGTATTCGTATATTTTGATTTTCCATAATTAAGCTAGTTTTTTTGTAACCTCATCCTGAACATTTTGTGGAACTTTGTCATAATGACTAAATTGCATTGTATATTGTGCTCTTCCTTGTGTTGAAGATCGCAAATTATTTATGTAACCAAACATATTTGCTAAAGGTACTGTTGCTTGTATTGCAGTTGCATTACCCCTTGCTTCGGTGGATGCAACTTGACCTCTTCTGCTATTCAAATCTCCTATTACGTCTCCCATAAATTCCTCGGGCGTGACTACTTCCACTTTCATCATTGGTTCTAATAATTTTAAAGTAGCTTTTGTGCATGCATCTCTAAAACACATTCTAGATGCAATTTCAAAAGCTAAAACACTTGAGTCAACATCGTGATGTAAGCCGTCTAATATTGTAACTTTATAATCGATAACTGGAAAACCGGCTAGAATACCGCTGTCAGCAACACTTAGCACACCTTTTTCAACACCAGGTATAAATTCCTTTGGAATTGCTCCACCTTTAATTTTATTTTCAACTTCTCTTCCTTTCCCTGGTTCCAAAGGTTCAACATTAAGCGTAACTTTTGCAAATTGCCCGGAACCGCCACTTTGTTTTTTATGAATGTATGTAACTTCTGATGATCCAAGTATAGTTTCTCTGTATGCAACCTGCGGAGCTCCAACATTAGCTTCAACTTTGAATTCTCTTTTCATTCTATCTACAATAATATCTAAGTGTAACTCGCCCATACCTTTAATTATCGTTTGTCCAGACTCCTCGTCAGAACTTACTCTAAAGGACGGATCTTCTTTAGCTAATCTATTTAAAGCTTCTCCCATTTTTTCCTGGTCTGCCTTTGTTTTAGGCTCAACTGCAATTTCAATAACTGGATCAGGAAATTCCATAGGTTCTAATAAAATTGGTTTATTTTCTTCGCAAAGTGTATGTCCAGTTATAGTATTTTTCAAACCGGCCAGTGCAACAATGTCTCCTGTTGATGCTTCTTTAATATCTTCTCTACTATTTGCATGCATTAATAACATTCGACCAACTCTTTCAGTTTTTTCTGTGGACGAATTATATACTGAAGTTCCAGCTTGAAGTTTGCCAGAATAAATTCGAATAAATGTTAAAGATCCTACAAAAGGATCGTTGGCAACTTTAAACGCTAGAGCTGAAAATGGTTCATTATCCTCAAATTTCATCTGTAATTTTTCTTCAGAATTTAATTTTGTTGCCTCTATTGATCCAATATCTTTTGGACTTGGTAAGTAGTCAATTACAGCGTCTAGTAACGGTTGAACTCCTTTATTTTTAAATGCTGAACCAGTTAAAATTGGTACAAAATTAAAACTCAAAGTTCCTTTTCTTATACATTTAATTAAGTCTGCTTCAGACGGTTCTTTGCCTTCAAGATATGCTTCCATCAATTTTTCGTCTTCTTCTACAGCTGTTTCAACCAGATTTTGTCTATATTCATTAGCTTTATCTTTAAGATCATCTGGTATATCTACAAAGTCAAATTTTGCACCCAGATCTTCATTTTGCCAAACTACACCTTTCATTTTTACTAAGTCAATAACACCTTTCAAATCTGCTTCAGATCCTATAGGTAACTGAAGTGGCAAAGGTTTGCAGCCTAAACGTTCTTTTATCATTTCTACGCATCTGTAAAAGTCTGCACCAGTTCTATCTAATTTATTTACAAAACAGATTCTTGGAACTTTATATTTATCTGCTTGCCTCCATACCGTTTCAGATTGTGGCTCTACGCCTGCCACACCATCAAAAACAGCAACTGCTCCGTCTAAGACTTTTAAAGACCTTTCTACCTCAATAGTAAAATCTACGTGTCCAGGTGTGTCTATGATATTTATCCTATGATCTCTCCAAAAACATGTTGTTGCTGCTGAAGTTATAGTTATTCCTCTTTCCTGTTCCTGTTCCATCCAATCCATAGTGGCCGCACCATCGTGCACTTCACCAATTTTATGACTTTTCCCTGTGTAATATAAGATTCTTTCAGTCGTAGTAGTTTTGCCAGCATCTATATGAGCCATGATACCAATGTTTCTGTATTTATCTAAAGTATATTTAGCCATAAATTTTTACCATCTAAAATGAGCAAAAGCTTTATTGGACTCTGCCATTTTGTGAGTGTCTTCTCTTTTTTTAATAGCTGATCCTTTGTTCTGAGATGCATCTAAAATTTCTGCATATAACTTATCAGCCATAGTTTTATTTTTTCTTTTTCTGGTAGCATCCATAATCCATCTTAAAGCTAATGCTTGAGCTCTTTTAGCTTTAACCTCAACTGGAACTTGATATGTTGCGCCTCCAACTCTTCTGGATCTGCATTCAAGATTTGGTTTAACATTACTGATTGCGTTATTAAATACTTTTAGAGGATCCTCATTATTTTTAGACTTAATTTTATCTAGTGCATCGTATAAAATTTTTTCAGCAGTAGATCTTTTACCATCGTACATAATCGAGTTTATAAACTTTGAAATTACTTCTGAATGAAATTTGGGATCAGGATAAACTTTTCTAATTGGAGCTTTTCTTTTTCTAGACATAAATTATTTTGGTTTTTTTGCTCCATATAGAGATCGTCTTTGTTTTCTGTTTGCGACACCCTGTGTATCTAAGTTTCCTCGGAGAATATGATAACGTACTCCAGGTAAATCTTTAACACGACCTCCACGTAGTAGAACTACAGAGTGCTCTTGTAAATTGTGACCTTCTCCAGGAATATAAGCTGTAACCTCAAAACCATTTGAGAGTCTTACTCTTGCGACCTTTCTTAATGCAGAGTTTGGTTTTTTAGGTGTAGTTGTATAAACTTTTACACAAACACCTCTCTTTAATGGCTGTCTCTCCAGTGCTGGAACTTTGTTTCTAGCAACAGGTTTAACTCTACTTTTTTTAATCAACTGGTTAATAGTCGGCATAATAAAATTTTGAAGTTGAAATAAGGAAAGTCCTTTTAGGTGTTTTTGTTAGTGTTTAAGGTATTTATAGACCTTACTTCTAACATTCAAAATGTGCCGTAAACTAACATTGAATTGATAAAAGTCAATATTTTAGAGGAATTAAAATGAAATTTATGCTGTCTGTTCTGGCGCCTCTGAAGCGGATTCTAGCTCTTGTTTTTTTAGTTCTTCCAATCTTGCCTTATCTTGCTCTCTAGCTTGTTTATCCCATTCGATTTTTGTTAATCCAGTTCCAGCAGGAACTAGTCTACCTACAATAACGTTTTCTTTAAGACCTTCTAGAGAGTCAGTTTTTCCCTTAATTGAGGCATCAGTTAAAACTCTGGTTGTTTCTTGGAAGGAAGCTGCAGAAATGAACGAGTTTGTTTGCAACGAAGCCTTTGTTATACCAAGCAAAACTCGTTCAAATGTTGCTGGTTTCTTTTTTTGCTCTCTTAAATTATCATTAACTTTATTTATGTCTAATAGATCAATTACTTCACCTACCAATAATTCTGAATCTCCTGGATCTTTTACCTCTACTCTTTTAAGCATCTGTCTTACAATAGTTTCTATATGTTTGTCGTTAATTACAACACCTTGGAGCCTATAAACCTCTTGAACTTCTGAAACAAAATATTCTGTAAGTTTTTCAACTCCTAAAATTCTTAAGATGTCGTGTGGTGCGGGGCTTCCATCTAAAAGATACTCACCTTTCTTAATTTTTTCACCTTGATTGAAATTAACATGTTTTCCTTTTGGAATTAAATAATTAGACGTATCACCATTTGAAGAAATTATTGAAATTTTTTGTTTTCCTCTTACTTCTTTACCAAATTCTATCACTCCATCATTCTCAGCGATAATTGCACTGTCTTTTGGTCTTCTAGCTTCAAATAATTCCGCTACTCTTGGTAAACCACCCGTAATATCCTTTGTTTTAGAAGTTTCTTTTGGCAATCTTGCTAATACATCACCCGCTGAGATTTTTTGTCCATCTTTTACAGATAAAATTGTATCTGGAACTAAATAATATCTTGCTTCGTTACCGTCAGCTTTTTTAATTATCTCGCCTTTCTCGTTTCTCAAAGTTATTCGAGGTTTTAATTCTGAATTTTTAGAAGATGATTTCCAATCAGTTACGGACTTGGATGATAAACCAGTTGCATCATCTAATGTTTCTGTTAAAGAACTTCCCTCCATTAAATCCATATAATTAGCTATACCACTTGTTTCAGCAATGACTGGTAACGTATAAGGATCCCATTCTGCAACTTTTTTTCCTTTTTCAACTATATCACCATCTTTAAAAAATAGTTTTGATCCATAATTTACTTTATAAATAGCTAGCTGTCTTCCATTATCATCTTCGATACTCAGCTGAGTATTTCTCCCCATTACTATTATATTTTTCTTGGAGTCTTCTATTAAGTTTTTATTTATTATATTTAATTTCCCCTTGGTTTGAGAAATAATTTGTGATTCCTCTTTTATCTGAGCAGTTCCTCCGACGTGAAATGTTCTCATAGTTAATTGTGTTCCTGGTTCGCCAATTGATTGTGCAGCTATCATACCTACAGCTTCGCCTACACTTACTAATTTTCCTCTTGCTAAGTCTCTACCGTAACAAACTTGACAAACACCCTTAGTTGACGCGCATGTAATTACAGAATAAACATTTACTGATTTGACGCCTGCTGCATCAATTTTTTCACAATCAAACTCATCAATTAATTTATCTTTTTTAATTATGATTTCGCCTGTAACTGGATTTTTAATATTTTCAGCTATTACTCTACCAAGAACTCGTTCGGACAAACTAACCAGAATATTTCCACCTTCTATAATCTCTGAAATCGTTACTGAAGATCTTTTCTTGGGATCGCACTCGGCTTTTGTGATTTGTACATCTTGAGCAACGTCGCACAATCTTCTTGTAAGATAACCAGAATTAGCAGTCTTTAGAGCTGTATCTGCTAAACCTTTTCTAGCTCCGTGCGTAGAGTTAAAATATTCTAAAACTGATAAACCTTCTTTAAAATTTGCAATGATTGGTGTTTCGATAATTTCGCCTGATGGTTTTGCTATTAATCCTCTCATTCCAGCCAATTGTTTCATTTGAGCTTGTGATCCCCTAGCTCCTGAGTCTGCCATCATATAAACTGAGTTTGTTTCTATTCTGTCATCTTCGTATACTTTTTCCGCTGATGAAATTTCTTTCATCATTTCATTTGCAACTGTGTCAGTGCATTTAGACCATATATCAACTACTTTATTGTATTTTTCACCCCTTGTAATTAAACCGTCTGAGTATTGTTTCTCATATTCTTCAATTTGTTTTTTTGTACTACTTATTAAATTTTCTTTTGTTTTTGGGATTATTAAATCATCTTTTCCAAATGATATTCCAGCTTTAAAGGCATGTTTGAATCCTAGTGTTTTTATTCTATCGCAAAAAATTACAGTTTCTTTTTGTCCGCAATATCTAAAAATTGTATCAATAACCTCTGAAACATTTTTTTTGGTCAACAGTTTGTTTACTAAAGCAAACTTAATGTTATGATTTTTTGGTAAAACATTAGCCAATAAGAATCTTCCGGCTGTGCTTGTGTATTTCTCTGTAATAGATTTTCCCTCTTTATTGATAGTTTTAAAAGTAGATACTATTTTAGAGTGTAAACTAATTGATTTATTTTCAAGCGCTTGCTCTATTTCCTCAATGCTTGAAAATATTCCCTTAGGCTTTTTCTCTCCATCTTCAGCTTGAGATAGGTAATATATCCCTAGTACAATGTCCTGACTCGGAACAATAATTGGTTTACCATTAGAAGGACTTAAAATATTGTTAGTGGACATCATTAGAACTCTTGCTTCTAGTTGCGCTTCTAAACTTAAAGGAATATGTACTGCCATTTGATCTCCATCAAAATCAGCATTAAATGCAGCACAAACTAATGGGTGTAGTTCTATAGCATTACCCTCAATTAATTTTGCCTCAAAAGCCTGGACTCCTAACCTATGTAATGTTGGTGCTCGATTTAAGAGTATAGGATGTTCTCTAATAATGTGCTCAAGTGAGTCCCATACCTCGCTTTTTTCTTTTTCGACTAATCTTTTTGCTTGTTTAATTGTTGTGGCCAAACCTAATTTATCCAGCCTAGCATACAAAAATGGTTTGAATAACTCTAAAGCCATTTTTTTAGGTAACCCACATTGATGTAATTTTAACTCTGGACCGACAACAATCACTGACCTTCCTGAATAATCAACTCTTTTTCCTAATAAATTTTGTCTAAATCGCCCTTGTTTGCCCTTTAACATCTCAGCTAGTGACTTAAGAGGTCTTTTACCAGTTCCAGTTATCACTCTCCCTCTTCTTCCATTATCGAATAATGCATCTACTGATTCTTGGAGCATTCTTTTTTCATTTCTAACAATAATGTCTGGAGCTTTAAGATCTAAAAGTCTTTTTAATCTATTGTTTCTATTAATCACTCTTCTATATAAATCATTTAAATCGGATGTAGCAAATCTACCTCCGTCTAGCGGAACTAATGGTCTAAGTTCGGGAGGAATAACTGGCACAGATGTTAAAATCATCCATTCTGGTTTATTTCCTGAATTTATAAAAGACTCAATAAGTTTTAATCTTTTTATAGTTCTCTCCTCAGTAACTTTAGACTTAATATCTTTTAGAGACTCTCTCAATTTTAATTGTTCTTTCTTGAGATCTAAATTTACAAGGATTTCTCTAACTGCTTCAGCACCGATCCCTGCGGTAAAAGCATCTTCTCCAAATTCTTCTTGGGCTTTAAGTAGTGACTCCTCAGATATTAACTGACCTTTTTTTAAAGTTGTAAGACCCGGCTCAACTACAATAAAACTCTCAAAATACAAAACTTTTTCTACTTCCTTTAACTTCATGTCTATAGCTAAAGAAATTCTACTTGGTAATGATTTTAAAAACCAAATATGAGCAACTGGGCAAGCTAGATCGATATGACCCATTCTTTCTCTTCTTACATTCGACTTGGTTACTTCAACTCCACATTTTTCACAAATAATACCTCTAAATTTCATTCTTTTGTATTTTCCACATAAACATTCATAATCTTTTACTGGTCCAAAAATTCTTGAACAAAATAAACCATCTTTTTCGGGTCTGAAAGTTCGATAATTAATTGTCTCAGGTTTTTTGATTTCACCATAAGACCATGATTTAATTTTCTCAGGACTTGCTAAGGTAATCTTAATGCTGTCAAAGTTATTCTCTTGAGTAATATTTTGATTCTCGAAGTTCTTTGTTAAGTTTTTTTCCATGGCTAGTTTAATTCTATATTTAATCCAAGTGCTCTAATTTCTTTTACTAAAACGTTAAATGACTCTGGTACACCAGATTCAAAATTATTATTTCCTTTCACGATTGTTTCATAAACTTTTGTTCTTCCAGCAACATCATCTGATTTTACAGTTAATATTTCTTGCAACGTGTAGGAGGCACCATAAGCCTCTAAAGCCCAAACCTCCATCTCACCAAATCTTTGACCTCCAAGTTGTGCTTTTCCTCCAAGAGGTTGCTGTGTCACTAAACTATAAGGTCCAGTTGATCTTGCGTGAATTTTATCTTCTACTAAATGATTTAATTTTAACATATAAATAATTCCTACGGTCACAGGTCTATCGAATCTTTCTCCAGTTTGACCATTCCATAAATGAGTTTGACCAGAATTCGGGAGTTTTGCTAAATCTAACATTTTGGTTATGTCTCCTGTGCTTGCTCCATCAAAAACAGGCGTAGCAATAGGGACCCCGTTTGATAAGTTTTGAACCAATTCAGCTATTTCTTTATTCGATAATTTAGAGATCACGTCATCAAAATAAGTTTTTCCATAAATTTCTTTTAATTTCACTTTAATTTTTTCTATCTCTTTATCAAAATTCTTTAAATATTCTTTAATTTGATCACCAAGCTCTGAACACGACCAACCTAAATGTGTTTCTAAAATCTGTCCAACATTCATTCGGCTAGGAACTCCAAGTGGATTTAAAACTATATCTACAGGTTTTCCGTTTTCCATATATGGCATATCTTCAACTGGAACAATTTTACTAACAACTCCTTTATTGCCGTGTCTACCGGCCATTTTATCCCCGGGCATCAATCTTCTTTTCACAGCGACAAAAACTTTAACAACTTTCATTACTGTAGGAAGTAAATCATCTCCTTGCTGTATTTTTGTGACTTTGTCTTCAAATCTCAGTCTTATATCTTCAGAAGCATTATCAAATTGATTTTTAAGTTTTTCTAGATCAGTATTTAAATCTTGTTTTTGAAGAGGAATATTCCAAAGATCTTTCAGTGTTAAGTTTACAAAGTCGTTTTGGTTTAGTGTCGTACCAGGTTTAAGGTCTTTATATTGTTTGTTTATACTTTGACCATTTAATAAATCTATTGCTCTCAATTTTATATTTCTGTTTAATATCTCCTCTTCTACTTTTTTATCCTCTTGAACGGACTCAATTTCAGCCCTTTCTATAGCTATTGATCTTTCATCTTTTTCAATACCATGTCTATTAAATACTCTTACATCGATTACTACGCCTGTACTTCCAGAAGGTAGTTTCAAAGATGAGTCTCTAACATCAGTAGCTTTTTCTCCAAAAATAGATCGTAATAGCTTTTCTTCCGGACTTGATGAAGTTTCACTCTTTGGAGTTACTTTTCCAACTAAAATATCACCAGGCTTTACTTCTGCGCCAACATAAACAATACCTGACTCATCAAGATTTCTTAGGCTTTCTTCACTAACATTAGGAATATCTCTTGTTATTTCTTCTGCACCGAGCTTTGTATCTCTAGCCATTGACTCATACTCTTCAATATGAACTGATGTGAATACATCATCAGTAACACATCTCTCAGAAATAAGTATGGAGTCCTCAAAATTATATCCTTGCCAAGGCATAAATGCGACTGTTACATTTTTTCCTAAAGCTAATTCTCCTAGTTTTGTAGCTGGTCCATCAGCTATGATGTCTCCTTTTTTGATTTTGTCACCAACTTTTACTAAAGGTTTTTGATTAATACATGTATTTTGATTTGATCTTTGAAATTTAGATAAATTATAAATATCTACCGCTGACTGAGATAAATCTGTAACATCAGTTGCCTTAACAACTATTCTTTTTCCATCAATTTTATCTACTACACCGCTTCTTTTAGCAACAATCGTCACACCAGAGTCTAGAGCAACATCGGACTCTATACCTGTACCCACCAAAGGAGACTCGGGTTTAAGTAGTGGAACAGCCTGCCTCATCATATTAGAGCCCATCAAAGCTCTATTGGCATCATCATTTTCTAAAAAAGGAATTAAAGCTGCTGCAACAGATACTAATTGTTTTGGAGAAACATCAATATAATCGATATTTTCTCTTGAGGATAACTCGAAATTAAGATTTTTTCTACATGCAACTAATTCCTCAACAAATGATCCGTCTTTGTTCAATACTGAATTAGCTTGCGCAATGGTATATTTCTCTTCTTCTATAGCAGATAAATATTTTATCTCGGATGTTACTTTGCCATTTACAACTTTTTTATAAGGGCTTTCAATGTATCCAAATTTATTAACTCTACAATAAGTAGCTAAACTATTAATTAAACCAATATTAGGACCCTCTGGTGTTTCAATGGGACATATTCTTCCATAGTGAGTTGGGTGTACATCTCTCACTTCAAAACCAGCTCTTTCTCTTGTTAAGCCTCCAGGACCAAGAGCTGATACTCTTCTTTTGTGAGTAATTTCAGATAATGGATTAGTTTGATCCATAAATTGAGAAAGTTGTGAGGTTGCAAAAAAATCCTTTAAAGAAGTTGTAATAGGCTTAGCATTTATTAAGTCTTGAGGCATTGCTGACTCTATCTCTAAAAAAGTGGACATTTTTTCTTTTACTGTTCTTTCCATTCTTAAAAGTCCAATTCTGAATTGATTTTCTACAAGCTCACCTACCGATCTAACTCTTCTGTTTCCTAAATGATCAATGTCATCTACATCCCCTTTTCCATCTCTTAAGTCTAGCATAAATTTAATTATTGCTACGATGTCAGTAGTTTCTAAAATAGTTTTTTTTGAACTTGTGTTTAGGTCTAGTTTTGAATTTAGTTTTACTCTACCTACCTCAGATAAATCATATCTTTCTTTTTTAAAATATAAATTATTGAATATCTCTTCAGCTATTTCAATAGAAGGTGCTTCTCCAGGTCTTAAAACTTTATAAATATCATTAAGAGCTTCTGTTTTATTTGTGTTTTTATCAATTTTGAGACTTTCTAAAATATATGGACCTTTATTAATTGGATCTATATTAACAATGTTAAGCTCATTTTCTTCTTGAACTATAATTTTTTCTAGTTGCTCCTCTGTTATATCAAATCCAGCTCCTACAAGTATTTCTCCACTTTTATTTTTAATATCTTTTCCTAAATATTTTCCAACAATATGTTCATTAGGTATAGATATTGAGCTTAATCCTTTTTCTTTAAGTTTTTTCGCAATTATTATATTTAACTTTTCACCTTTTCCTAAAACTTTTTTATTATTTTTTGCATCAACTAAATCATAAGATAACTTAAGAGGTCTTTTGTAATTGTCTAAATCAAAATCAGTTATCCAACTTTTAGTCTCTTTATTAAAAGTATATTTACTTGTTGAGTAAAAAGTTTCAATTATTTTATCTTTAGAGAAACCTAACGCAAATAAAAATGTTGTTATTGGAAGTTTTTTTTTTCTATCAATTCGAAAATAAAGAATATCCTTCGGATCAAACTCAAAATCTAACCATGATCCTCTGCTAGGAATTATTCGACAATTAAATAAAAGTTTTCCACTTGCATGAGTTTTTCCCTTATCATGATCAAAAAAAACACCAGGGCTTCTGTGCATTTGATTTACAACCACCCTTTCTACTCCATTAGTTATAAATGTAGCGCTTGGTGTCATCAAAGGAAGATCACCGATGAAAACTTCTTGTTCTTTTGCTGAAAGTATTTGTTTAGTATTGTTTTCTACATCTATATCATAAACTACCAATCTCAAATTCGCTTTAAGAGCTGCAGAGTAAGATAAACTTCTTTGTTTACATTCAATTACATCAAACTTTGGTTTTTCTAGTTTGTAAGAAATATATTCTAAAGTTGATTTATCGTTTCCATCTTCTATTGGAAAAATACTTTTAAAAACTTTATCAATACCCTTAGAGAGATCAGATAGCTGTTCATTCAAAGATTTTGACTTTAGAAACTCGTTGTAAGAGTTTTTTTGAACTTCTATTAAATTCGGAATAGATAAACCTTCAACTAGTTTACCAAAGTTTTTTCTTATATGTTTCTTTTGAGTAAAAGATAATTGCATTAAATATAAAAAAATTTTATTGCAATTTTAACCTTGCAATAAAACTTAGTCTTAAATTTTGTTTACTTTAATTCTACTTTAGCTCCAGCTGCCTCAAGTTTTTTCTTAAATTCTTCAGCATCCTTTTTAGCTACGCCACCCTTTACTTCTTTTGGTGCCGCTTCTACTAAATCTTTAGCCTCTTTTAAACCTAAACCAGTTATTGCTCTTACTTCTTTTATTACATTAATTTTTTTATCGCCAGCTGACGCTAAGAAAATTGAAAACTCTGATTTTTCTTCCCCTGCTGGTGCTGCTGCTCCACCTGCTGGTGCTGCTGCAACCGGGGCTGCCGCTGTAACTCCCCATTTTTCTTCAAGTTGTTTAGATAGTTCTGCAGCTTCAACTACTGTTAAAGTAGAAAGCTCGTCTATAATTTTATTTAAGTCTGCCATTTTTGTTCCTGTGATTTAATTTTTTAAACTCTTTGCGCGCGCTAAATTAGCAATTTTTGAGCCAGGTGCAAGTAAAATACTTACTAATTTTTGAGCTGGTGTGGCCAAAATTCCCACTATTTTAGCTCTGGCTTCTTCTAAAGATGGCAGTGTGGCAATAACAGACACCTCTTTTTCATCTAAAACCTTTCCGTCCATGAATCCAGCGATTATTTTTAACTTATTATTTGACTTAGAAAACTTAGTAAGAATTTTAGCAGTAGAAATAGGATCAGATGAAATAGCAGCTGCAGTAGGTCCAATAAAAAATTTTTCTAAATCTTTTTTAGGGGTTTCTTTTATCGCGATTTTAGTAATTCTATTTTTTGTAATTTTAAATAAAATTCCTTTATCTCTTAATTCTTTTCTTAGAGCGTCAAGTTCATTTACATTAAGACCCTGGTATTGAGCAATCATTACGGACTCATTGTCATTGAAGTTTTTTTTCATTTCCTCTACGTAATTTTTTTTGGCATCTTTTGACATCATAAATATTACTTAGCTCCTACTTTATATGAAATTCCCATTGTTGAAGTTATAAATATACTTTTTATAAATTCTCCTTTAATAGTGTCTGGTTTTTCTTTTTTTACAGTTTCAATAAAATAATTATAATTTTCTTGAAGTTTTTCAGTAGAAAAATTTTTTCTACCTATTGTTGAGGACAAATTTCCATCTTTATCGTTTCTTATTTCTACAAGGCCAGTTTTAATATCCTTTACTGTTTTAGTTATGTCTGTTGTTACAGTCCCTAATTTTGGATTTGGCATTAAACCTTTTGGACCTAAAACTTTACCATGCTTGCCAATTTTTCCCATCATAGAAGGTGTACAAATTAGTTTTGTAAAATTAAATTTTCCTGCTGCAATTTTTTCTATAAGATCATCAGAACCAGCTATATCGGCGCCAGATTTTTTTGCAACCTCAATTTTATCTGGTTCACACAAAACAGCTACTTTGTATTTTTTTCCTGAACCATTAGGTAAATTCACAACAGTTCTTAAACTTAAATCTCCACCTTTAGATTGTTTTAAATTAATTCTTAAAGATACATCAATTGACTCATTAAATTTTGTTGTAGAATTTTTTTTTACTAGATCTAAAATTTCTTTAATTTCAATTTTTTTGTTCTTTATTGCTGATTTAGAAATCTCTTTATATCTCTTTGATCTTTTTTTCATATTTATTCTTTCACTTCTATTCCCATTGATCTTGCTGATCCACATATGATTTTTGTTGCTTCCTTTAAATCAAATGCATTTAAATCTTTCATTTTTTCTTTAGCAATTGCTTCAGCTTGTTTCATAGTAATAGAACCAGCTACTACTCGTCCGGGTTCACTAGAACCACTTTTCAATTTCGCAGCTTCTCTAATAAAGTGTGAGGCAGGAGGTGATTTAATTATAAAATCAAATTTTTTATCTTTGTAAACTGTGATTATAACTGGAACAGGTTTTCCCATAAAAGCTTTTGTTTTTTCATTAAAAGCTTTACAAAACTCCATAATGTTTATTCCTCTTTGGCCCAAAGCAGGTCCAACAGGAGGGGCTGGATTAGCTTGACCGCCTTTAATTTGTAACTTTACGTAACCCGCAATTTCTTTTGCCATTTAATTTTTCTCCACTTGGTTAAATTCTAAATCTACAGGAGTTGCCCTACCAAATATAGAAACTGACACTTTAAGTCTAGATTTTTCTTCATCTATTTCCTCGATTAAACCATTAAATGAGGCAAATGGACCGTCACATACTTTTACTTTTTCACCAATTTCAAAACTTATGCCAGTTTTCTGAGCTACAGCGCTTTCAGAAACTTGACCTAAAATTCGCTTGATTTCATTATCGGAAATTGGAGTTGGTTTGTCAGCAGATCCTAAAAATCCACTTACTTTCTGAAGATTTTTAATTATATGATAAATTTGTTTCGTTAGCTCTATTTTAATCAAAACATAGCCCGGAAAAAATTTTTTCTCTTTTTTTGTTCTTTTTCCTTTTTTAACTTCTGTAACCTGATGAGTTGGAACTAAAATCTCTTCCAAATTTTCAGATAATTTATGTTTTTTAAGTTCATCTTTGATTGTTTCAACAACCTTTTTTTCAAAACCCGAATAAGCTTGTACAATATACCAGTTCATTATTAAAAATTGATTGTTAAAACTAAATTAAGTAAAAATCTTAAAATTTGATCAAGAATTAAAAAAAAGATTGCAGCAACAGAAGCTAATGCAAAAACCATTACTGCTCCCATCATTGTGTCTTTTTTAGTAGGCCATGTAATTCTAAAAGTTTCTTGTTTAACTTCTTGAATAAATTTTAAAGGATTTTTCATAACTTCACCTAAGTTTGGCAGGAGCGGAGGGACTCGAACCCACAACCTCCGGTTTTGGAGACCGGCGCTCTACCAATTGAACTACGCTCCTAAGCGTTACTTAATTATTTTAGTTACTACTCCAGCTCCAACTGTTTTTCCACCTTCTCTAATTGCAAAGTTTAGGTTTTCGTTCATTGCAATTGGTGTAATTAGTTTAACTGTGAACTTTCCATCATCACCCGGCATAACCATTTCAGTGCCCGATGGTAATGTAACTTCTCCAGTTACGTCTGTAGTTCTAAAATAAAATTGTGGTCTATATTTTGTAAAGAAAGGTGTGTGTCTACCGCCTTCTTCTTTTTTTAAAATATAAGCCTGACATTCAAACTCTGTATGCGGAGTAATTGAACCAGGTTTGCAAAGAACTTGACCTCTTTCAACATCAGTCCTCTCTACACCTCTCAATAAAGCTCCTATGTTATCTCCTGCTTCACCAGAGTCTAAAAGTTTTCTAAACATTTCAACTCCAGTACAAACAGATTTTTTTGTATCTCTTATACCAACAATTTCAATCTCTTCACCAACTTTTATAACTCCTGACTCAACTCTTCCTGTTACCACAGTACCTCTTCCAGATATTGAAAACACATCTTCAACTGGCATCAAAAAAGGTTTATCTTTAGGTCTGTCAGGTTGAGGAATTGTTTCGTCAACTGCTTTCATTAATTCCATGATTGCGTTTTTTCCAGTAGCCTCATCTTTACCTTCTACTGCATTAAGTGCTGAACCTTTAACTATAGGAATCTTATCGCCTGGGAATTTATACGAAGTTAGTAACTCTCTAATTTCTTCTTCAACTAAATCAACAAGCTCTTTATCTTTAACTGTGTCAATTTTATTTAAAAATACTACGATTGCTGGAACGCCAACTTGTCGAGCTAAAAGAATGTGTTCTCTAGTTTGTGGCATTGGACCGTCTGCAGCATTAACTACAAGTATCGCTCCATCCATTTGAGCTGCACCAGTTATCATATTTTTTACATAATCAGCGTGACCAGGACAATCTACGTGGGCATAGTGTCTTTTTTCAGTTTCATACTCAACGTGAGCTGTTGAAATTGTAATTCCTCTCTCTTTCTCCTCTGGAGCTTTATCTATTTGATCATATGCAACGAAGTTAGCCGTGCTTGATCCTCCAGCTTCTGATAATACTTTTGTAATCGCAGCTGTTAATGTTGTTTTACCATGGTCAACGTGCCCGATTGTACCAATATTACAATGTGGTTTGTTTCGGTTAAACTTTTCTTTTGACATCTATTTTTTCCTCACTTTATTTTTAATTTTTAATTTTGGAGCGGGTAAAGGGAATCGAACCCTTACATCCAGCTTGGAAGGCTAGCGTTCTACCATTGAACTACACCCGCAATATCCAAACTTATCGCGCTCTATATTATCAAAGCTATAAGTTGGTGGAGGGGGAAAGATTCGAACTTTCGAAGACCGAAGTCAACGGGTTTACAGCCCGCCCCATTTGACCGCTTTGGTACCCCTCCTTTTTAATATTGGGGATACCCACTAACTTAAAAAGCATTTAACAACAAGCGTTTTATAAGCATTTATGAAATAATTGCAATAAATCATTTTACCTTAAAATATGCTAATAAAATGAGTAATAAGCCTTAAAAATCATGAAAAAAACAACCTTTTTAATTGTAGGGAAACACGCTGTTTTAGAAGCTCTTAAAAATCCATCTAGAAAAATTGAGAGGGTTTTTTTAACACAAGATGCACAAAAAAAAGTTAATAGAGAAAATCAAAACTTAAATTTATTTAAAAAAGTCCATGTTTTTTATAAATCAAGAAAAGAATTAGATAATTTATGTGGAAGAGATGAAACTGCTCATCAAGGTTTAGTTGCTGAAGTTGAACAACTAGAGGAAATTACTTTAAAAGAGTTCATAATCGAAAACAAAAAAGAAAATATAAATCTTTTAGTGCTCGAGGAAGTCACAGATCCAAGAAATATAGGATCTATCGTAAGAAGTGCTGTAGCATTTAATATTGATGGCATAATTGTAAAAGAAAGATCGTTTCCTTTTAAAAGTAAACTTTTATATAAAAGTGCAAGCGGTGGAACAGAACATATAAAAATTTTTAAAGTGTCCAATTTAAATACAGCTATGAAATTTTTAAAAACAAAAAATTTTTGGATTAGTGCCTTTGATAGTTCAGCAACTAAAGATTTTACGAAACATAATTGGAAAGGTAGGAATGTTTTGGTGTTTGGTTCTGAAGGTTTTGGTTTAAAAAGCCAAACAGTAAAAAACTCGGATTTTATTTTTAAGATTAAGATAAATAAAAAGATAGAAAGTCTAAATATATCTAACTCTGTTGCTGTTGTTTGTCACTTTCTTAATAGTATTAATTATGAAGATAAATAACTTTAATAAGTCATTATATATAATTCTTGGTCTTTCATTATTCATAGATTTGTATTTTAATATTGATACTGCGGGAAGTGGAGGTTTTAAAATTGATTTTAACAGTACGTGGCCATTGGTTGAGAATCCTTTTTCTTATAAAGCAAATTTAGATTTTAAATTTCCATTACACTACTATATTGCTGCATTAATTTATGAAATAGTAAACGATAAAGAAATATTGAGATTTATATATTGTATTTTAGCTTTACCATTACCATATCTATTTTACTTAAGTCTAAAATTAAAATTTAAAAACATAGATACAAATAATTTATTTTTA
>CACEBP010000016.1 GCA_902557785.1 uncultured Pelagibacteraceae bacterium
AATGTAGTTGCTAATTCTGGTACCGCTCTTACTGAAAGGCAAATAAATATAATTTGGAAGTTTTTTTCTAATCCTATCATTTGTTTAGATGGCGATGAGAGCGGTCAAAAAGCTGCTTTTAGAATCGCAGAGAAATTATTTCAATATATAAATGAAAACAATAAAGTTTATTTTACAATAATGCCTGATGGAAAAGATCCTGATGATTATGTTAAACAAAATGGCAAAGAAGGGATATTAAATCTGCTTAAAGAAAAAGAAATTATACAATCTTTCGTTTGGAATTATCATTTATCAAAAATAGATCAAAGCAATCCATATGAGGTTTCAAAGTTTGAAAAAGAAATAAAAAAACTTTCATATTCTATCCAAGATGAAACATTAAAAAAATATGTTTTAGAAGATTTTCTTGAAAAAATAAGAAAACTAACACCGATACAAACTTCAAGGCAAAACTTTCAATATTCTTCGTTTAAAAAGAAAAAAAATTACCAAATATTAAAAGAAACAAAAATTTTACATCAAAAGGGAAAAGATTTATCAAGAATTCAAATCATAGAGTTTTCAATTTTATTTATAATTTTAAATCATTTAGCAGTAGCATTAAAAAAGTTAGAAGATTTGTCAGAAATCGAGTTTCTCGTTGAAAAAAATGAAAGTTTGAAGTGTATTTTAATTACTTCATTATCAGAGGGCAATGATAGAGAAGTTATAAATTCAAAAATTAATTCTAACTATGAGAAGATTATTAAGGAAATTAACGAAAACTCCAATATCCAAATTATTGTAAAAAATAAATCAGAGAAAGATATTCTAAATCTACTTGATGAATTAATTCAAGATCATAAAGAGCAAAGTAGTCTAAAAAAGATAGAATCTCTGGAGCAAAAACTAATTAACAACTTAGACGAAAACTCCTATTCAGAATTTATTAAGCTTAAAAGCCAGCTAAATAGGGAATAAAAAAGTATAGATTTTTTTGACTTAATTAATATATATATTTCTGTTCAATTATGACTGAAAAACTTATCACCAAATCATTCGAGAGACTTCTAGATAAAGGAAAACATAGAGGTTTTATAACTTATGAAGAGCTTGGAAAATCGTTAGGAAAAAGAAGTAGCACTAATGAAAATGTAGAGCGAGCATTTATAATAATAGTCGACGAAAAAATAACTCTTGTAGAAAAGAAGTCACAGTACCAATCAAACAAAAAAAAGGAAGCTACAACTCAGGCTGAAGAAAAAACGTCTGATAAAAGTGATGATCCTATAAGAATGTATCTTAGAGAGATGGGAGGAGTTGAATTGCTTTCCAGAGAGGGAGAAATTGCTATAGCGAAGAGGATCGAAGCTGGAAAAGACGTGATGATTAACGCTCTTACTCAAAGTCCAATATTAGGAAAAAAAATATTTGAGTGGAAAGAACAGATAGAAAATCAACAAATGTTAGTCAGAGACATTATTGACATCGACTCTACTTATGAAGATTTTGAATCTTTAGATGATGATGATGATTTAAAAATAAATAAAAAAACCAAATCAAAAAAAGATAAAGAAAAAACTGAAGATGAGGAAAAAAAAGAGGAAACTAGCAGTGAAGATGATGAATTTAATGTTTCACTAGCTAAAATGGAAGAAGAAATCAAACCTAAAATAATCAGTATTCTAGACTCATTAAATAAAAATTATTCCAAACTTCAAAAATATCAAGTTGAAAAACTTGAATGCTTATTAGACTCAAAAGAATTATCAGTATCTAAAAATAAAAACTTTAAGAAAATTCAAGAGATTTTAGTTGATAATTTCAAAAATTTACAATTAGCTCCGCATGTCGTTGAGGATTTGGTGCAAGCTCACTATAAGGAAAATAAAAAGATTGTTTCACTAGAGGGGGTTCTACTTAGATTAGCTATGGATAATAAAATTTCTCGTGAGGAGTTTTTAAAATATTACGTCGGTAACGAGATAAACCCTAAATTTGAGTCTTTTTTAAAAGAAAATGCAACATGGAAAGCTTTCTTTAAAAAATATAAAAAAGATTTTACAGAAATTAAAAATAGGTTAGTAGAATTTAGTAAAAAAATTGGACTTTCTGTAGGCGAATTTAAAAAGTTAGTTAGCAGGATTCAAAAAGGTGAAAGAGAGTCAAGAATAGCTAAAAAAGAAATGGTAGAGGCTAATTTAAGATTAGTTATTTCAATTGCAAAAAAATATACTAATAGAGGGCTTCAGTTTTTAGATTTAATACAAGAAGGTAACATCGGTTTAATGAAGGCAGTAGATAAATTTGAATATCGAAGGGGATATAAATTTTCAACTTACGCAACTTGGTGGATAAGACAAGCAATCACAAGATCAATCGCAGATCAGGCTCGTACTATAAGAATACCAGTTCACATGATTGAAACAATCAATAAGATTGTAAGGACTCAAAGACAAATTATGAGTGAATTTGGTAGAGAACCAACTCCTGAAGAGCTTGCAAAAAAATTGGCAATGCCTTTAGAAAAAGTTAGAAAGGTTTTAAAAATTGCAAAAGAACCAGTTTCTCTAGAAACGCCGGTTGGTGATGAGGAAGATAGTAGTTTGGGAGATTTTATTGAGGACAAAAACGCATTACAACCACTAGATACAGCTATCCAATCTAATTTGAGCGAGTCTACCACTAAAATTTTAGCATCGTTGACCCCAAGAGAAGAAAGAGTACTTCGAATGCGTTTTGGAATAGGAATGAATACTGATCACACTTTGGAAGAGGTAGGTTTACAATTTTCAGTTACCAGAGAGAGGATTAGACAAATCGAGGCTAAAGCGCTTAGAAAACTTAAACATCCTAGTAGATCTAAACAACTAAAAAGTTTCTTAGAAAAGTAATTAATTGTGATATAACATTCTTGTTTCGGGCCTGTAGCTCAGTTGGTTAGAGCAGTACACTCATAATGTATTGGTCCCAGGTTCGAGTCCTGGCGGGCCCACCAACTAGATAAACCTTTTTATTTTTTTGAAAATTCATCTAATTTGGTAATTAATATTTTTATATCATTGTTATTTGAGCTTAAAATAGAAGCAAATTCTTCTTTCTGAGTTCTGGCTAAACTTAAACCTTCTACAATTAAATCTCTGATTAAAGGTTTTTCTGGATTCTTTGTATAAACTCTCCAATCGATCTTTATTTTAGGCCCACCATCATTTGGTGAAATCATTGAATTTACAATGGTATAATTCGCGCTTTTTTTATCTTCACCAGTTATCCCGAAGTTACTTGAAGAATAATCTGTAAGCCTTGACGTAAGACTCTTTAAGAAATATTTTTCAAAAGATTTTTGGTAATTTAAAATATCTTCCTTGCTAGAAGATTTCCTCAGCTCTCCTAGTGTGTAAAGTCCAAGAGCATTAATATCTACATTTTCTAAGGCTATTTTTTCTATAAACTCTGCCTTTTCTTCTTTATTAAAGTTTTTATCAGCTAATTTGCTTATTGCGTCGTTGACCAATTCATTTACGAAATCTTTTGGATTAGAGCTGTAAGCTAACAGGTTGCTTTGGAAAAAAAACAATATCGAAATTAGATAAACACCAATTCTTTTCATCTTAATCTTAATTGTCTAAATTTCCCCACTCGTTTTCATCTCCGATTGAGTTTTTAACTTTATTTTCTCTATCTTGTAAATAAATACTTTTGAGTGATGAGTATAGGTCTATCGAATTTTTTTCTAAACTTGAAAAATTTTTGTCATTATCTGCTCTAAAATCAATTACAGTAGTACCTTTAACAGAATAATAATCTAAATCACTTCCAGAAATTCCGAATAATTGATTTTCTCTTATTGTTACATGCGCAAAAGGATCAATAAAAGTATCAGCTAATAATCCAATACTATCTCTTGCAGTGGATGGACCTAAAATAGGCAAGACTAAATAACAACCTGTTCCAACACCATATGTTCCTAAAGTTTGACCAACATCTTCTTTATGAGGTTTTAAACCTATTTTTTCTGCTGGATTTAAAATTCCCAATATACCAACAGTGGAATTTATTAAAAAACTTCCAGCCGAGTGACCTACTTGACTAATATTACCTTGGAGCAAAGAGTTAGGAATAGATAATAAAATTGATATATTTGATGTAAAATTACTCGTGCCATTTTTAATCGGTTCTGGCAGCTTGTTATAGCCTCTTGCTAAAGGTTCTAAAATAACATCGTCAAATGCCATATTAAATTTAAAAATTGATCTACTGACTCCCTCAAAACACTCTTCAGTGGCCATAGTTTTGGTGGATGTTAAGTTTATCAATAACAAAATTGATAATATAAATTTTAAATTTTTAAAGAATTTCATATAGTGGCTATATATATAATTTTAACCTATAATCTATAAAAAATTTAGCTAAAATTTGTTAAAATTATAGCTATAAGCTTATTTATCTGAACATGAAGATATTAGAAGATTTTTCACCTAATTATTCAAAAAAATCGAGAAATCGTAAAGATATAAAATTTATAATTATCCATTATACTGGAATGCAATCTGAAATTGAATCTATAAAAAGACTTAAAGACCCAAAATATAAGGTCAGTTGTCACTATTTAATTAATAGGAAAGGAAATATAACACAAATGGTAAAAGACCAGAATGTGGCTTGGCATGCAGGTAAATCCAAATGGAAGAATTTTTTTAATTTAAACAAAAATTCCATAGGCATAGAATTAGTTAATAAAGGTCATCAATACGGCTATCAAAATTTTAGTAAAAAACAAATTTATAGCTTAATTCAATTGTGTAAAAATTTAAAAAAAAAATATGCTATTAAAAAAGAAAATTTTCTGGGACATTCCGATATCGCTCCCTTGAGAAAAACTGATCCAGGAGAAAAGTTTCCTTGGAGAAAATTGAGCGTTTATGAAATTGGAAAATGGTACAACGTTGATAAAACAAATTTTAAAATCAATACAAAAAAAATAGAGATTAATTTTTTTAAAAATCTTAAAAAACTTGGATATAGATATTTTAAAATTTATGATAGAAACTTTAAAGATACGAAAATAATTAGATCGTTCCAACAACATTACTTGCCTAACCAAGTAACTGGAAAAATAGACAAAAAAACCTTTAAAATTAGCCATTTTTTAGTGCATTGATTTTTATTTTCTTGATTAATTTAAATTAATTAAATAAAAGAGCTTTGCCAGATAATTGGATTGTCGCTATTAGTTAGCTAATAGAGGAAAGTCCGGGCTCCGTAAAGACACAGTGCCAGTTAATAACTGGCGAAGGTGACTTCAGGGACAGTGCCACAGAAAATAAACCGCCTTATCAAGGCAAGGGTGAAACGGCGAGGTAAGAGCTCACCGGTTTTTTGGTAACAAAAAACGCATGGCAAACCCCACTGGGAGCAAGGTTAAATAGAGAAGACGATGTGTTTTAACACTAAAAACAGTCTTTAGTTAGTCTTCTGGGTTAACCGCTTGAGCTTAAGTGTGAATTTAAGCCTAGAGAAATGACATCTTCAATGACAGAACCCGGCTTACAGATTATCTGGCTAAAATAAATATCCCATTAAAAATGTTCTTATTTTGTGCTTTATTAGACAATTAATAACATGTTGACTAATCTAGAAAAACCCATACTATCCCAAATAATCCCATAATGGAGGGAAAATTGAAAATTATTAATTTTATTAGGTTTTTATTAAAAATGTTTTTATCAAGTTACGAGAATAAAATAGATAAAAAAGGGCGCGTTTCGGTGCCAGCAACATTTAGATCTTATTTGAGCTCCATGGGGTTTAACGGATTCATAAGTTATCCTTCTTTTAATTATTCAGCTTTAGAAGCTTGTTCTCAAGATAGAATAGAAAAAATATCTAACGCAATTGACTCTCTCAATCCATTTGAAGAAAAAAGAGATTTTTTTGCAACATCAATTTTATCGGATAGTGAAAATTTACAATTTGATACTGAGGGTAGGGTATCCCTATCAGAAAAATTGCTCAATCATGCTAAAATTAAGAGCGATATTTTATTCGTCGGTCTTGGCAAAACTTTTCAGATTTGGGAGCCAAAAAATTTTGATAAATTTAAAATTATTGCAAGAAAAAAAGCTTACCAAAATAGATCAAATTTAAAATGGGAAACAAAACAGAAAGGAGAACTATCATGAGTATAAATATTGGCGGAGGAGAGCTCAGAGAATTGAAACCTAGAATTTTAGTATTAGGAGTTGGTGGAGCCGGAGGAAATGCAATTAATGCAATGATTGACTCCGGGATGGAAGGTGTTGAATTTGTTGCAGTGAATACTGACGCCCAAGATTTAAAAATGAGCAAAGCACATGCAAAGATACAAATTGGCATGAATTTGACGAAAGGTCTTGGAGCTGGCGCGAAACACGATATAGGTCAAGCCGCTGCTGATGAGTCAATGAATGAGATTACAAGTTACATACAAGGTGCCAATATGGTTTTTATTACTTCAGGTATGGGTGGTGGCACAGGAACAGGTGCATCACATGTAATTGCAAGAGCAGCTAGAGAATTAAATATTCTTACTGTTGGAGTAACTACTTTGCCTTTCTCGTACGAGGGACCAAAAAGAATGAGAAGAGCGATCGAAGGCCTTGAAGAATTTAAAAAACATTTAGATACAGTAATAGTTGTACCTAATCAAAATCTTTTTAAAATTGCTAATGAGACTACTACTTTTGAAGAGTCATTTAATTTATCAAATAATGTTCTTAAACATGGCGTTCAAAGTGTAACTGATTTGATGGTAAGACCTGGAATGATAAATTTAGATTTTGCTGATGTTGAAACTGTAATGAGTGCTATGGGAAAAGCTATGATGGGAACAGGAGAAGCTGAAGGTGAAAACAGAGCAATAGCCGCTACTGAGATGGCTTTAAACAATCCGCTTATTGACGAATATTCTCTTCAAGGTGCTAAAGGCTTGTTAATTAATATCACTGGAGGAAACGATCTAACACTATTTGAAGTTGACCAGTCAGTAAACAAAATTAGAGCAGAAGTTGACCCAGAAGCTGAGTTAATTTTTGGTGCAATTAAAGACGAAAACATGACAGGTAAAATTAGAGTATCTATTGTTGCAACAGCTTTAGATGGTCACAAATCAGAAAATAAAACAGTTTTAAATATGGTTTCTAGAATTCAAAATAGAAACACCGGTTATTCTGAAAACTTATTTTCTCAGAGTCCTAGAATGGATAATAATGCGTTTGGATCTATTGATGGCGCAACAGCCTTAAAACTTGATGAAAGCTACCAAATAGATGAAGATCATAATGATTTAATTGACAATACCGAAAATCAGCCAAACAATGAAGGATTAATAGAGGCCTCAAGTTACGCAAAACAAGCTTCTGATAATTTATCTTCAGGAATATCAATTGAAAGCGCGTCTTACATGGAAAATAATAATTTAAGTAATAATGATAGTAATTCAATTTTGTCTAATGAAAATAACGAGGAACACACTCCTAAATTATTTTCAGATGAACAAAACATTCAGTCAGATATAGTCAGCAATGAAAACACTGATCAAGAAGATAATGAGTCAGATCAGTTATTTGATCAAGATATTAACGAGGATGAGGATTTTGAAATCCCTGCATTTTTAAGAAAACAAAAGTTTTAATGAAACAAATTTGGACTCATGAACAATCAAACTTCATCACTGGAATTAACCCATTTTCCAGTGATGTTGAATGAAATATTAGAGATATCTTCACCATTAATTAAAAAAAAAATTATTGATTGCACATTTGGAGGAGGAGGATACTCTCAAGCTCTTCTTAAGTTTTCCAAGACAGAAGTTAAAGGAATAGATAGAGATAAAAGGGCATTGATTAATGCAAAAAAACTTGAAAAAAAATTTCCTAATAGATTTAAATTTTATCAAATTAAATTTAGCCAGTTAGATAGTATTACGAATGAAAATGTTGATGTAGTTATTTTTGATTTAGGTTTATCGTCTATTCAATTAGACGATTTTGATAGAGGGTTCTCTTTTAAATCAAACAAAAAACTGAATATGACAATGGGTCTAAATGAAATAACGGCTCTTGAAGCAATAAATAATTTAAGCGAAAAAGAATTAAAATTAGTTATTAAAATTTTGGGTGATGAAAAAGAAGCGTCAAGCATAACAAAAAATATTATAAAGTATCGTAAAATTAAAAAAATTACTAACACAGCTGATCTAGTAAAAATAATTCAAAAAAGCAAAAAAAAAAATTATTCGAGTAAAATAAATCCATGTACCAAAACTTTCCAAGCATTAAGAATTTTTGTTAATAAAGAGATTTCAGAGTTAATAAATGGAATTATAAATGCAACTAAGATTTTAAAACCAGGTGGCAAGATATTAATTGTTAGTTTCCACTCATTAGAAGACAGAATTATAAAATATTTTTTTACTAACTTTGCTAGTAATAAATCTAGGCCATCAAGATATTTACCCGATCATTCTTCAGCGCATACAGCCTTATTTGATGAGTACAGGAATAATGTATTAAGACCCTCAAAAAAAGAAATAAACTTAAATAACAGATCTCGATCAGCAAAATTAAGATTTGCCGTAAGAAATAATAATAAATTTGTACACCCAAGAGATTTTATAAACAAATTTCAAAAATATTTAGATTTGGAGGCAATAAGTGTTTAAAACAAAATTTTTAATTTTTTCAATTTTATTTATTTCTTTACTAGTTATTACTTCAGCCATTAAAAATAAAACACGCGTTATAGAAAAAAAAATTTCCATTCTACATAAAGAAATTTTAATTAAAAAAAAAGATATAAATGAAACACAACTAGATTTTTACTATTTAACATCACCAGTAGAAATAGAGCGAAAATTGAGTATAATAGGTTTCAATAACTATCATCCCATAAAGCATTCAAACATTTTCTTTAATATTTCTGACTTCACACAAATTCAAAATAAAATTTCAAATCTTAAAGATATAAATGAAAAAAAATTTTAAAAAAAATAAAGATATAAACCAAAGAAGCTTTTATTTTGAGGATTATCTAGAGACAAATAAAAAAAATAAGAAATTAAAGGAAACACATAGTTTTCAAGATAGAATTTATTTATTATTTTTTTTCTTTTTTTCTTTAATTTTAATTTTTTCAATCAAAATTACTCACTTATCACTTAATCAAAAAAATATTTTCAGTTTAGAAAAACAAAAGACAAAATTCTCTTTAACAAGAAGGGATATAGTAGACAGAAATGGAGTGATAATTTCGAGAAACATAAATACTTTTCATGCAGCGATAGATCCAAGATTAGTAAAAGATAAAAAAAACTTATTAATTAAACTTAGATTAAATTTTCCTGAACTTTCTACAGACGAAATAAAAAAGAAATTAAATAAAAAAAAGTACTTTCGAATTAAAAAAAGAATTAATCAAGAAGAAAAAGACAGATTCTGGGCACTAGGGGAAAAAGCAATAAAGTTCGAACCTTTCCAAGCAAGAATGTACACACATGGAAATTTATTTAGTCAAATTATTGGTCAAGTTGATTATGATAATTACGGAGTATCCGGTCTCGAAAAATATTTTGATAGAGAGCTAAAAAATAAAAATTTGTTAAATCAACCTTTAAAATTGACTTTAGATAGCAATATTCAGCATATAATAAACAAAGAGTTAAATAGTGCTGTAAAAACTTTTAATGCAACAGGTGCCGGCGCATTGTTAATGAATGTAAACAATGGAGATATAATATCCCTGGTATCTTTACCAAATTTTAATATCAACCAGAGAACAAATATTACAGATAAGAAATTTATTAATAAAATTACTAAAGGGGTTTATGAACTTGGCTCAATTTTTAAAACTTTTACAATAGCATTAGCTCTTGAACATAATTTAGTTGACACAAAAACTATTATAGAGAATATCCCAAAAAAAATTAAATGCTCTATTCATGAAATAACGGACATGAAAGAACATCCGAAAAATTTATCGGTTGAAGAAATTTTAGTTAGATCATCCAATGTGGGTTCTGTAATTCTGGCAAAAAAAATAGGTGAAAAAAATTTTAAGGAATTTATTAAAAAAACAAAACTTACAAAAAATCCAAAAATTGAATTAGAAGAAGTAGGAGTTCCTCATCAAATAAAATGGAACAGATGTAAATTAGAAACAATTTCTTTTGGTCACGGTATCACTACTACGCCCTTACAAGCAACAGCTCTGTACGCGGCCATGAGTAATGGAGGTAAACTTATTGTTCCAAGTTTAATTAAAGATAGAAAAATAAAGAAACCAAGCACTATAATATCAAGTGATACTAGTAATAAATTGAGTAGCATATTGAGAAAAGTCGTTAGTAGTAATTTCGGTACAGCCAGTCTTGCTGATAAAGAAGGATATAATGTTGGAGGGAAAACCGGTACTGCTGAAAGCTATGGTGATAAAAAAAATAGAATAAATACTTTTATTTCAATTTTTCCGACAAAAAAACCTAACTATACGTTGTTCATAATGCTAGAGAATCCCAAAATTAATACAGATTTAATCTATAATTATCGAGGTATAAAAACTAAGGCACCTTATAATACATCTGGTTGGAATTCTGTTTATGTTGCAGGCAAAATAATAGAAAAAATTGGGCCAATTTTAGCCATAAATAACAAAGAGTTTACTAATCATCATGTTGTTGAAAAATTTAATTAGAAACATTTCTAAAAATAAAAAAAATTTTACCATTTCTGGGCTTTCAACTAATAGTAAGGAAATAAAAAAAAATTATATTTTTTTTGCTATAAAAGGAAATAAAACAAATGGTGAGAAGTTTATTAAGGAGGCCATTATTAAAGGCGCCTCTGTAGTTGTTTGTTCTAAGAGTTGTAAAATAAAAGATAAAAAAATATTAATTATTAAAACAGACAAAATTAGGTATTTTTTAAGTAAAATTGCTTCTCGTTTTTATAAATTAAAGCCAAATAATATCATTGCAGTTACCGGCACTAATGGAAAAACATCAGTAGCTGATTTATTTTATCAAATATTTAAAATTCAAAATATTCCTGTCGCATCAATTGGAACCTTTGGAATTAAATATAATAATAAGATAATAAAAACTTATCTTACGTCCCCAGACACAATTACTTTGCACAAAAGCCTGCAGTTTTTAAAAAAGAAAAAAATAAATAATGTAATTATAGAAGCTTCAAGTCATGGGTTAGATCAAAAAAGATTGCATCATATTAATTTTAAAGGGGCAATTTTTACAAATTTTAGTCAAGATCATTTAGATTATCACAAAACTATGAAATCTTATTTAGACGCAAAATTAATTTTATTTTCAAAAATTTTAAGTAAAGGGTCTACAGTTATATCAGATGAAAAGATTCGACAGTTTTCAATTATAAAAAAAATTGCAAATAAAAGAAAATTGAAAATTTTTGGTATACAAAAAGAATTTGAAAAAATAAAAAATTTTTCTTTAGACTTTAATAATGATTTTAAAATCAAAAATTTAGCTATGGCGATTAAAGCAGTTAATTTATGTGGTTTAAAAGATAAATTGATTTATAGCAAAATAAAAAAGATAAAGGACGTTCATGGTAGATTAGAATTAATTAAAGAATATCCAAATGATATTAAAATTTTTGTTGATTACGCGCATACACCTGACGCTTTGTTAAAAACACTTAATTTATTAAAATCTAATTACGGAGATAATATTTCTTTAGTTTTTGGCTGTGGCGGTGAAAGGGATAGAAAGAAGAGGCCATTGATGGCTAAAATAGCAGATCTAAATTGTAAAAAAATTTATGTTACAGATGACAATCCAAGAAATGAAAATCCAAAAAAAATAAGAAATGAGCTTTTAAGAAATATTACTCAAAATAACGTTTTTAATATAGGAGATAGAAGTTTAGCTATTATGACAGCAATTAGAAACGCAAACCCCCAAGAAATCATATTAGTCGCTGGTAAAGGACACGAAGAACAGCAAATTTATAAAAATAAGATATTAAATATTTCAGATAAAAAGATTATTAAAAATTTAAAAATACGAAAAAAATTTTTTGATAAAAAGAATCAATTTTTTTTACAAAATAAATTAATTCTTGAAAATATTTTGGGTAAAAAAAAAGCAGTCAATTTTAATGGTCTATCAATTGATACAAGAACAATAAAAAAAAATAATTTATTTTTGGCAATTAAAGGGAAAAAAAAAGATGGAAATGAATTCGTTAAAGATGCTTTAAAAAAGGGGGCGGGCTGTGTAGTGTCCACTTCAATAAAAAAAATAAAAAATAATAAAATAATAAATGTAAAAGACTCAATTTCTTTTTTAAATCAATTTGCTAAGTTAAAAAGAGAGCAGACCAAAGCAAAAATAATAGCTGTCACTGGTAGTGCTGGTAAAACTTCTTTAAAGAACTTAATTAAAGATTTATTACAAGATTTTGAAAAAACCTATTCATCTCCAAAATCTTTTAACAATCATTTTGGAGTTCCAATAAGTTTATCTAATTTAAGTTTTGACGATAAATATGGAATTTTCGAAGTTGGTATGAGTAAAGCTGGGGAAATTAAAAAATTAACTAATTTGATTAAGCCTCATATAGGAGTGATAACAAATATCGGTGAAGCTCATTTAGAAAATTTTAAAAATATTAATGGAATAGCAAAAGCTAAGTCAGAGATTATTGAAAAAATCAAAATTGGTGGCACGATAATTTTAAATAGAGATGACAAATACTTTAATTTTTTATCTAAAAAAGCAAAATTGTATAAATTAAAAATTTGTACTTTTGGAGTACATAAAAATTCAGACATACGTCTAAAAAATGTAATTAAAAAGAAAGATATGATAAAACTATTCATTAACGCAAAAAATCAAAAAATTAATTTAGAAATAAGAGATTTAAACGTTTATAATGTACTTTCTTCAATAGGAGTTTTGAAAGAATTAGGAATAAACATATTAAAGGTAAGATCGAAGCTAAAAAATCTCAAGTCCCCTGAGGGAAGAGGTAGAAAATATTATATTTCAAGATATAAGAAAAAATTTAATTTAATTGATGAGAGTTATAATGCAAATCCATCATCAGTAAAAAATGCCATAACTAAGCTTGGAATGATTAAAAAAGAAAAATTTAAAAAATACTTAATACTTGGTGACATGCTTGAATTAGGTTCTAGAACAAAAAAGTATCATGAGGAACTCTCAAAAGTTATTAACAATTCTGACATAGATAAAGTTTTCATTAAAGGAAAAAAAACAATTTTCACATATAAACAACTTAATAGAGATAAAAGAGGAAATATCTTTCAAAATAATGAAGATATAGATTTAAGCTTAAGTAAAATGATATCTAACAATGATTACTTAATGATAAAAGGATCAAACGCAACAGGGTTAAACAATTTTAGTAAAAAAATGATAAAAGGAGTTTAAGTGCTTTTTAATTTATTAACCTCTCTTATAGACCAATATTCATTTTTAAACGTTTTTAAATACTTAACTTTTAGAACAGGGCTATCTGTAGTTACCTCTCTTATTGTTGTATTTATAATTGGAGGGCCATTAATAAAATTATTTTCAGAAAAAATGATTACAGGGCCAATAAGGCAAGATGGACCAATAGATCACATAATTAAAAAATCTGGTACACCAACTATGGGTGGAGTAATTATTATCATAGGAATTATCTCTAGCACAATTTTATG
This sequence comes from uncultured Pelagibacteraceae bacterium, assembly GCA_902557785.1. Lineage (GTDB taxonomy): Bacteria > Pseudomonadota > Alphaproteobacteria > Pelagibacterales > Pelagibacteraceae > Pelagilacustribacter. The sequence goes on from CACEBP010000016.1 coordinate 13,723, forward strand.
GGCAGATTTAAATAATATTTATGTTTGGACTTTAATTTTTGTTTCGGTCTCATTAGGTGCTCTGGGGTTTTTAGATGACATTCTTAAAATTAAATTTAAAAATTCAAGAGGACTAAAATCAAAATATAAATTTATTGGTCAAGTTGTAATAGGCGTTATAACTTTGTTCATTTTAATTAAATATTCAGATCATGAGTTTTTGTATAATTTATATTTCCCATTTTTTAAAAATTTGATATGGCAAATGGGGTTATTTTTTATACCTTTTGCTCTTTTCGTAATTATTGGAGCATCAAATGCTGTAAATTTAACTGATGGTTTGGATGGATTAGCAACTGTACCAGTAATGTTGGTAGCTCTTTCATTTACACTCATTTCTTATGTTGTGGGAAATACAATTTTCTCTGAATATTTGCAGATACAATATATTCCTGATGTAGGTGAACTTTCAATTTTTTGTGGCTCAATTGTTGGCTCGTGTTTAGGTTTTCTTTGGTATAACGCTCCGCCAGCAAAAATTTTTATGGGTGACACCGGTTCGCTCTCTTTAGGAGGATCACTTGCAGCTATCGCAATTATTGTAAAACATGAAATCGTTTTATCTATTATTGGAGGGTTATTTGTATTAGAAACAGTCTCTGTCATTATTCAAGTTGTTTCCTACAAATTAACTGGAAAAAGAATTTTTAAGATGGCACCAATCCATCATCATTTTGAAAAAAAGGGATGGGCAGAATCAACAATTGTAATTCGATTTTGGATAATAGCTATAATACTTGCATTAGTTGGTCTAGCAACATTAAAATTAAGGTAGAAATGTTCCGAACCAAAAAACTCAAAGAACTGTCGTTCCTTGTTTATGGTCTTGGTTTGTCAGGATTGTCAGTAATTAATTTTTTTAAAAAAAATAAGATTAAAAATTTTAAAGTTTGGGATGATAAACAAAAAAAAGGATTACGTAATTATAGATCAAGAAATTTAAGTAAAAGTCTAGATGAGTCAGATTATATTGTTTTAAGTCCAGGAATAAGTTTATTAAAAAAAAATTTACTTCATAAATATAAAAAAAAAATAATTACAGATATTGATTTGCTTTATTTGGTAAAAGGTAAATTTAAGAGCATTGTAGTTACAGGCACAAATGGAAAATCAACCACCTGTAAATTATTAGCTCACTTATTAAAAAAAAATAAATTTAAGTTTTCATTAGGAGGAAATATCGGTACTCCAATTTTAGATTTAAAAAATTCAAAAAATAGTTTTATAATAATAGAAGCGTCTTCATTTCAGCTTTCACACTCAAAATTTATTTGTCCTAATTACGCTTTTTTTCTTAACCTAACTAATGATCACTTAGACTGGCACGGTAGTATGCGTAATTATTTGAATTCAAAATTAAAAATTTTTAAACTTCAAAATAGAAATGATTTTGCGATTATTAATGGTAATTTGAAAAAAAAATTTTTGAAGGCAAATTTTTCAAGCAAATTAATTATTCCTAAATACAAAGATTATAAAAAAGTAAAAATTAAAATTAGAAATAATTATTTATTATCAGATTTAAATGATGAAAATATGAGCTTTGTTTATTCATTTTCTAAATTGTTAAGAATTAAAGACAAATCTTTTATAGAGGCTATGAAAACTTTTAAAGGATTGCCACATAGGTTTGAAATTTTCATAAAAAAAAATAATTTAACTTTTATCAATGACTCTAAGGCAACTTCATTCAGGGCCACACAATCTGCTTTAGCTAGTTTGAAAAATATCTATTGGATATTAGGAGGATTA
>CACEBP010000017.1 GCA_902557785.1 uncultured Pelagibacteraceae bacterium
TACTTTACCTGATGGCATTGTTGATCCTCTCATTTTAATAAATTTAGTACCTATTTTTTAATTTTTGAAGTTTTTTTATTCTTTTAAGATTTTCTGTTTGAACTCTTTTTTTTCTCTCAGATGGCTTTTCGTAAGTACTTTTCATCTTCATTACTTTAAAAAAACCTTCTTTTTGAAGCTTTCTTTTAAGAACTCTGATTGCTTGTTCTACATTGTTATCTTTAACGTCTATTTTAATAAAAACCCCCAGTTAATTTTGATGGTAGTTAACATTTGAAAATCTGTTTGTCTAGAGAGAAGCGGCTTGAGCCTTTTTTTCCTCTCTAATTTTGGCTTTTTTTTCCCTTTCAACGCGCCTTTTAGCTTTATCAAGAGCTTTTTGAAAAGCTTCTTGTGTACACAGCGCTAAAATAACAGGATCTCTAGCTTTTAAATTAGAAAAATTCCAATAACTCCTTTTTCTAATTAAAGAAACAGTGCCTTTAGTGCTTCCTACTAGCTTTGAAATTTGTCCATCTGTTAATTCAGATGCATTTTTACAAAGCCAAAGAATTGCATCTGGCCTATCCTGTCTCTTTGAAAGAGGCGTGTACTTTGGTTTTTTTCTCTCTTTTAATTCGACCTCTTCAATCTTTTTTAAAAGTTTTAATTTTTTCTCAGGATCTTTAGAACATTCCTCAATTTCATCTCTAGATAATTGGCCGGCCAAAATTGGATTGTATGCTTTTATTCCTTTCGCTACGTCTCCGTCTGCAATACCTTTTATCTCTAATTCATGTAGATTACAGAATTCTGCGATTTGTTTGAAAGTCAAAGTCGTATTTTCAACTAGCCAAACAGCTGTAGCTTTTGGCATGAATGGAGCATCGGTCATAAGCTATTTTTTTGATCTAAGGTTGCTAAATTTTTTATTATATTTACTAACTCTACCTTTATCTAGAACCTTTTGAGTTCCTCCAGTCCATGCAAAATGAGATTTTGGGTCAATATCTAACTTTAAAACGTCATTTTCCTTTCCCCAGGTAGATCGAGTTTCAAATTCTGTTCCATCTGTCATTATAACTTTAATTTTGTGATAATTTGGATGTATGTTTTTTTTCATGATCGAAGTATTATATTAATAATAGTTTATACTCAATATGTTTTTTGATTGATAAGCTCACTTAATTCTTTATGAATATTAGAATTAGTAGCTAAAATATTCTTTTTCAGAGGTAAGTTTACGTCTTCCTCAAAAAAATCAGCAAACCCTCCAGCCTCTTTAACAATTATTAAACCTGCAGCGATATCCCAATAATTTAATTCACGTTGCCAATATCCATCAAATCTTCCACAAGCTACATAAGCCATATCTAATGCAGCGCTGCCAAATTTTCTTATATTGGAAACATTATTAGAAACATTTATATATTCTGAATAAATTTTATCTTTAATTTTACTCGCTCCTTTAGGACCTCCAGTTACCAGTAATGAATCTTTAATTTTCTTTTTGTTTGAAACTCTTATTCTTGAGTTATTGAGATATGCGCCATTACCTTTTTCTGCAATAAACATTTCATTCATTATTGGATTAAAAATAACTCCGCATTTAATCTCACCTTTTTCTTCGTAACCAATAGAAATAGCAAATTGAGGAACACCATTTAAAAAATTCATCGTTCCATCTATTGGATCAATTATCCATCTATTTTCAATGTTTGATTTATTGATGACTCCTGTTTCCTCTGTAACAATACCATATTCAGGATGAGCTTTTTGTAATTCTTCGATTAATATTTTTTCAGTTCTTTTGTCCGCCGAAGTAACAAAATCACCAGGTCCTTTTGCTAAAACTTGTAAATTTTCAATTTCCCCAAAATCTCTTATTAAAGATCTTGAAGCTTTTAAACATGCTTTAGTAATTAAATTAATTTGAGGAGAATTTAACCTCATCAATTAACTCTTTTCACATATTCTAATGTTCGAGTATCAATTACTATTTTTTCCCCACTTTCTATAAATGGAGGGACATTAATTTTTATACCGCAATCTAGTATTGCAGGTTTATACGAAGAGGAAGCAGTTTGGTTTTTAATTGCCGCATCGGTAGTTTCAATTATACACTCAATATTGTTAGGCAAATCTATAGAAATTGGTTTTTCTTCCATAAATGAAATTGTAACTTCTAAATTTTCTTTTAAAAGTTTATATTTTTCTCCTGTTACGGATTTGGGAATTTCAACTTGTTCAAAAGTTATATTATCCATAAAGTGGCAATTATCTCCATCAACATATAGAAAATTATATTTTTTTTCATCAACCTCAATTTTTTCAACAGTTTCACTTGATCTAAATCTTTCATTTAATTTTGTTCCTTTAATAACACTTTTTAATTCTACCTGATTAAACGCTCCACCTTTTCCTGGTTTTACATGTTGAGTCTTTAAAACATTCCAATAATCATTTTTATGCTCAATTATCATTCCAGTTTTAATTTCATTTGCATTAATTTTCATTTGAATTTATTTATCGCATCTTTAGGTTTTAATTTCGGGTTATCCCAAATATAACTTGATAATGCAATATATTTTGCTCCCGCGTTTATTAGTTTTTTATAATTTAAATTATTTATTCCACCAATAACAACTATCGGCTTTTTCACTTCTTTTTTTGCCCACCTTAGTATCTTCAAATTTGCTTTTTTAGCTTTTGGTTTTAGCCGAGATTTAAAAAAAGATCCAAAAGCTACATAATTTGCTTTATTTTTTATTGCATTTTTTGCAAGAACTTTAGAATTGTGGCATGTAACACCTAAAATTTTATTTTTAAGTTTTTTTCTAGCTTCTACGATAGAACCGTCAAGCTGACCTATATGACAACCATCAGCTTTAATTTTAAATACATAATTAAAATTATCATTAATAATAAATTTCACTTTATGTTTTGTAGTAATTTTTTTGATTTTTTTTGATATTTTTATAAGTGAACTTTTTCTTATATTTTTTAATCTTAATTGAAAAAATTTAACATTTTTTACTAACAATACTTGATTTAAATGATAATAGAAACTTTTTGTTATTTTACTAGGTGAAATTAAATATACAAATCTTTTCAATGGAATTAGGTAGCAGATTCTTTTTCTAAATTTTCAGACCATTCCCCTTTTGAGGATAAACTGTTCATTTTAGCTCTATGATTAAAAGCTTTTTGAATGTTTTCTATATTCTCTTGATTTTTTCCAAACTCTTTTAATGCACTGGCTTGCAAACCTCTCCCATATGAAAAGGTAATTAGAAAATTAGTATCATTAATTTTGTTGATTTCATTTAAATTCTTACTAGACTCTATCTCAGACTGTCCACCAGACAAAAAAGCAATGCCAGGAACATTGCTTGGTACATTTTTTTTTAAACATTCTAATGTTTTTTTTGCAATTTCCCCAGGAGTTGATTTATCTTTACAATCAGAGCCAGGGATTACCATATTTGGTTTTAATACAGTTCCTTCTAAGTCAACTTTATGAATTTTAAGTTCATTATAACACTCGTTTAGGACATTAGTTGTAACTTGATAGCACTTGTCAATATTATGTGAGCCATCCATAAGAACTTCTGGTTCAACTATCGGCACCATCTTAGCTTCTTGTACTAAAGCTGCATATCTTGCCAATGCATGGGCGTTTGATTTAATAGATTGAGAAGAAGGTAATTTATCTGAAATTTTATAAACTGCTCTCCATTTTGTAAATCTTGCTCCTAAGCTATAATATTCTTTTAATCTTTCTCGTAATCCATCTAAACCCTCAGTAACTGTTTCATCATCAGATCCAGCTAACGGTTTAGCTCCTGTATCAACTTTAATTCCTGGTATTGCTCCATGATTAGAAATTAATTCTGGAATAGATGGGCCTAAGGTAGTTTTTTGTCTTATAGTTTCATCAAACAAAATTACACCGCCTATATAATTTTTCATTGCATTTGAATTAAAAAGAGTTTGTCGAAAAGTTAATCTATTTTTTTCTAAATTTTCAACATTAATACTTTTAAATCTCTTAGCTATAGTGCCTGTACTTTCATCTGCAGCTAGAATACCTTTGCCTTTTGCACACATTTTTTTTGCAATATCATTTAAATTCATACAGATTACTTATTTTAAAACACTTATACCAGGCAAGTCTTTTCCTTCTAAGTATTCTAAAAATGCACCTCCTGCTGTTGATAAGTGGGAGAAAGAAAGTTTGCTTTTACTTTTGTTGATGGCTGCTAGTGTATCACCACCTCCGAGAACAGAAATTAAAGATTTCTCAATAGTATTTTTAGAGATATTTTCTGCGATTGATAATGTGCCTTTTAAAAAATTATCATTTTCAAAATAACCTGCTGGCCCGTTCCATAAAACTGTATTTGACTCATCAATTTTTTTTCCTATATTTTTTATTGTTTTAATCCCAATATCTAATATTATTTCATTTTCTTTTATTTCACTAAGATTTTTGTTTTTTCCGGTTCCGTTAAAATCTATTCCGACCATGCAATCTTCTGGTATTATTATTTCACAATTGTCTTCTTTAGCTTTCTTGTAAATATTTTCAATAATCACGTTTGTATTATTCTCGATCAATGATTTGCCGATTTTGAAATTTTTATAAGAGAGAAAATTATTAGCCATTGCACCTACAACTATAAGATTGTTTACATTTTTTATGAGATTTTTAATTAAATTTATCTTTGTTGAAATTTTTGACCCTCCGATTATACATGTTACTGGTTCTTTCTTGTTTTTAATTACAGAATTAATAGCTGTTATTTCTTTTTTAAGTAAAGGCCCTGCAAAAGATTTATTAACAAATTTTGTAATATTATGAATGGAAGCTTGCTTTCTATGCGAACATGAGAAGGCGTCATTGATATAAATATCACCAAGAGAACCTATTTTTTTTGCAAAATTTTCATCATCTTCAGTTTCCTCTTTAAAGTATCTAATGTTTTCAATTAATATTACCTCGCCTTCTTTTAAGTGGGAAAACTTTTCTTTCGTGTCATTGTCGAAATTGCCTCTAAAAAAATATACATTAGTATTAAGAATGTCTTTGAGATATTTATAAATTGGTATTAAAGATAATTCAGGCAACCTAATTCCTTTTGGTCGACCAAGATGACTTATAATTATGATTTTTGCTTTTTTTTTCATTAATTTTTGAATAAACGGTATGCACAACGTTATTCTAGTATAATCTTTTATAGTTTTACTTTTAATTGGTACGTTTAGATCTAGCCTAAGAATTATTTTTTTGTTTTTAATTTCTATATTGTCTGGAAAGAAATTTATTTCACCCATTTATAATTGCTACTCTCTCAATTTTTTTTGAATGAAATTTGTTACACTTTCTTCTGATAATTTAAAATGATTGTATACCTCTTTATAAGGAGCACTTTCACCAAATTTATCTATTCCTAAATTAAGCCCTTTATTTTTTATGTATTTATGCCAAGACATAATACTTCCAGCTTCTAGTGTCACTATTAATGAGTTTTCTTCTATTATATCCCTTTTATAATCAACTGACTGTTTGTCAAATAGCTCCATACATGGCATTGAAACGACTTTTGAATGGATATTATTTTCTTTGAGCTTCTCTTGAACTTTTAAAGCAAGTTCTACTTCAGTACCTGAAGCTATTATTGTTACTTTGCTCTCATGTGAAGTTAAACTCACCGTGTAAGCTCCTTTCTCACATTTATTTTCTGTTGAATTATTGGGATTTATGTAGGGGACTTTTTGTCTTGATAATGCGATTGCGCTTGGAGTGTTTTCACTTTTTAAAGCAATTTCCCAACATTCCAAAGTTTCATTTATGTCCGCAGGCCTAAAAACATTCAAATTTGGAATAGCTCTAAGTCCAGTAAGTTGCTCTATAGGTTGATGTGTAGGGCCGTCTTCACCAAGACCGATAGAGTCGTGTGAAAACACATAAATTATTTTTAGGCCCATTAAGGCAGATAGTCTGATAGAGGGTTTACAATAATCTGAGAATATTAAAAATGTCCCCCCATAAGGTATTATTCCACCATACAGTGCCAAACCATTCATAACTGCCGCCATACCATGTTCCCGTACTCCGTAGTGAATATAATTTCCATTAAAATTTTTAGAGTTAATAACTTTTGAGTTTTGAGTTTTTGTATTGTTAGAACCACTTAAGTCTGCTGAACCGCCAATTAACAGAGGAAGCAGAGCAGAAATTTTTTCTATAACAGACATTGAACATTGACGTGTTGCTAAACTTGGCTTTGATTCAAAATGTTTAGCTTTTTCTTTTTGAATTAAACTTTCTAAAACAGCAATATCAAATTTCTGAGTAATTTCATTAAGCTCATTTTTAATTTTAGGATTTTTTTTATTAATAATTTCTAGCCATTTATTTTCTAACTGTTCTCCTCTATTTCCAATTTCTCTCCACTCATCTAAAATCTCGTTAGGAATTTCAAAAGGTTTATTTTTCCAATTTAGTTTTTTTCTTACTAAAAATATTTCTTCATCCCCTAAAGGTGATCCATGTGACGAAGACTTACCTGATTTATTAGGTGATCCAAACCCTATTATAGTTTTGCATGATATAAGAGTTGGTTTATTTGATTTTGATGCTTTAATTATTGCCTTAGATATATTTTTTTCGTTATGACCATTTACCTCCAAAAAACTCCAACCGTAAGACTCAAACCTTTTTTTATAGTTATCCGAAACACTTAATGAAGTAGAACCATCAATTGAAATTTTATTATTGTCAAAGAAAACTATAAGGTTTTTTAATTTAAGATGTCCAGCTAAACTCATTGCTTCATGACTTATTCCCTCCATTAAATCTCCATCACTTGCAATTACGTAAGTTTTGTTATTTATAACCGTAGATCCAAACTTTTTTCTAAATATTTCTTCAGCTATAGCCATTCCTACCGCGTTACCTAATCCTTGGCCCAGTGGACCAGTGGTAGTTTCAATTCCAGATCCTTTTTTATATTCAGGGTGTCCTGCACAAATAGAATTAAGTTGTCTAAAGTTTTTAATATCTTCTATTGATACGCTGCTATAACCACTGAGATAAAGAAGAGAGTAAAGTAACATTGATCCGTGGCCAGCCGATAAAATAAATCTATCTCTATTAATCCAGTTTGGATTTTTAGGGTTAAACCTCAGGTGGTATTTAAATAATACAGTAGCTACATCAGCCATACCCATTGGCATACCAGGATGCCCCGAGTTTGCTTTTTGGACAGCATCAATCGATAAAAATCTGATAGCGTTTGATAATTGATTAAATTTTACACTCACTTTTAATTACCTATATAGACTTAAACTAACTATATCAATAATATGCTATAAAACATTATGAGCATTTTTGAAAAGAAAGAACAAAATTTAAACCTACTTATTGATAAGTTAAATTCGTTATCTTTAAGTTATTCACACCCAAATTATGAATTAGAAAAAATTAGAATAGAGAAGAATGAATTAGCTAATAAAAAAAAAGAAATTGAAAAAAAAAATCAAGAATTAATCAGAGAACATAAGTATTTAAGAGAAAAAATTAACAAACTTCAGCTAGAGGTAAATAAAAAAAATGAATTTGAAGACAAATTTAATCAAGATATAGACGATTTAAGTCAAGAAACTGAAAAATTGGTTAGTGAGATTGATAAATGGCAAATGTAAGTGTCAAATTTAACAATAAAGATTATCTTCTATCATGTGACGATGGACAAGAAGAGTCCTTAAAAAATCTAACAAAATTTTTAGATAAAAAGTATACTGAATTAAAAGACAAATTAGGAAACATTGGAGAGAATAAACTTTTATTAATAACAACTATTCAATTAATAGATGAGTACTTTGATCTAAAGCAAAAAGTAACTGACCAGAAAAAAAAATTAGAAGAAATTTCGAGTAAATTCACAGAGATTAAGTCATTAGCAATACAATATAAAGATGAAAAGGATATTGAAATTAAAAAATTATACAAAAAATTAGACAGTTTAAAAAAAACTATAGATGATAATAACACCTTATACGAGTCTATGTTAGACAAAACAACTCAATCATTGGAAAAAATTATTTCTAATACAGAGTCGCTGTCTAAAATACAGTAGATGTCACAAAAAAATATACTAAGACAAAAATATTTTTCATTGAGAAAAAAAAAATATTTTGAAATAGATAACAATTTTTTTCTACCTCTCATTGATCTTATCAAATATCGTTTTAAAAATAAAAAAATTAAGATAGCTTTATATTATCCCTCAAATTTTGAAATAAACGTGCTTAAAATTTTAGAAAATAATTATTTTAAAAATAAGAGTATTTTATTACCAGCGATTAAAAAAGATAATCTTATGGAATTTTTTTCTTGGAAAAAAAATGAAGTTTTATTAGTAAATAAATTTGGCTTTTTGGAACCGGTCAAATCTAATTCTCAAAATCCAAACATCATGTTAATTCCAATTCTAGCTTTTGATGCCAATAAAAACAGATTAGGATACGGCAAAGGCTTTTACGACAGATATTTAAATAAACATGTTAAAAATTTCAAAAAAATTTTAACGGTAGGTGTTGCTTTTTCATTTCAAAAATATCATAAGCTGCCAAATCATAAAAATGATATTAAGCTAAATTATATTTTGACCGATAAAGGAATTTATTAATGAATATACTTATCCTAGGCGATGTCATGGGAGCTGCTGGAAGAAAAGCTTTAAAAAATAAGCTGCCAAAATTAATTAAAAAAAATAATTTAAATTTTGTAATTGTAAACGGTGAAAATGCAGCTGATGACGGCAGAGGTATAACTCAAGAAATAGCAGAGGAGTTTTTTAGCAATGGTGTTAATGTAATTACTTCTGGAAATCATATTTGGGATAAACAAGAAACGTCAAACTTCATAGAAAGAGAAAAGAGGCTTTTAAGACCCGCAAACCTTGTAAAAGGTTCACCAGGCAAAGGTTACAATATTTATTTATCAAATGATAGAAAATATAAAATTGGAGTTATAAATCTCATGGGAAATGTTTTTATGAGAAAAACCGAAGATGTTTTTAAAGAGGCAGAAGAAATAAAAAAAAAACTGATCTTAAAAAAAAATGTAGATTTTTTAGTTGTTGATTTTCATGGAGAAATAACAAGTGAAAAAATGGCAACAGGACATTTTTTTGATGGTCAAGCAACTTGTGTTGTTGGAACTCATACACATGTTCCTACCGCGGATACTAGAATTTTAGAAAAAGGTACTGCTTATCAAACTGACATTGGTATGTGCGGTGACTATAACTCTGTAATTGGAATGAACAAAGAAAATTCAATTAAAAGATTTCTTAAAGACAAAGATGCAACTAAACATTTTCCAGCAGAGGGAGAAGTAACATTGTCTGGAATTATTGTGCAAACTGATGAGAAGACAGGCTTAGCAAAAAATGTGGCTAGAGTTATTGATGGAGGTAGTTTAGTAAACTAATTATGGCGGGACATTCACACTGGGCAGGTATAAAGCATAAGAAGGGAAGAGCAGATAAAGAGAGATCAAAAATATTTTCGAAGCTTTCAAGAGAGATTACTGTAGCAGCTAAGCTTGGCGATAAAAACCCTGACATGAATCCAAGATTAAGAACAGCAATTCAAGCTGCGAAGCAAGCCAATATGCCAAAAGATAATATTTCAAGAGCGATTAGCAAATCAGAAATTAGTGGTGATAAAGATTATGAGAGTCTAAGATATGAGGGATTTGGACCATCTAATATTGCTTTAATAATCGAAACTCTGACAGACAATAAAAATAGATCTGCATCAAGCATTAGAACAGTGTTACAAAAAAATGGAGGAAGATTAGGAGAGACAGGATCTACCGCCCACATGTTCTCTAATTGTGGTGTTATACATATAGGAAAAGATAAAATAAACGAGGAAGAAATATTTGAAATTGCAATAAATGCCGGTGCAAAAGATTGTATTAATTTTAATAATATTTTTGAAATTTTAACTGAAAAAGAAGATTTTTATAAAATAAAAACTGAACTTGAAAAAAAAGTTGAAACTTTAAATTATTCTTCGATTGAGTGGAGACCGCTTAACTACGTAAATATATCTAAAGATAAGAGCGATCAGGTAATAGAGGTTTTAACTGCTTTAGAGGAACTAGACGATGTACAAAATATTTTTACTAACGCTAACCTAAAAAATTACAATAATGAAAATCATAGGTATTGATCCTGGTTTAAGTGGAGCAATAGCAATATTAAAGAATAATAAGGTTTTAAATATTTTTGACATACCGGTGATGTCAGAGGGAAAAAAAAATAAGAGACAATTAAATAGCGCGCTGCTGGTAAGTCTTTTAAAAGAAAATATTGAGAGCAATGAAGAGGTGTCAGTTGTTGTAGAGCAAGTAAATGCAATGCCTGGCCAGGGTGTTACAAGCATGTTTAATTTCGGTCAAACTTTTGGTGCGATCAAGGGTATTTGTGCTGCACTTGAATTACCGATTTTCTTTGTTAGACCTTCAAAATGGAAAAAGTATTTTGAGCTAATTAACTCATCTAAAGATTCAAGCAGAACAAAAGCTATTGAAATGTACCCAAATTTGTCAAATCAGCTTGCAAAAAAAAAAGATGTCAATAAATCTGATGCGATTTTAATTGCTAGATTCTTTAGTGAAACAAGATTAACTGAATAAATTTGAACCTAAATTAAATAGTAACGCCAAATTCATGACACATTCTAAAAGTAATCAAGCAGAATGGAACAAGATATAGCATCTCAAGTAGTTGGTTTAGGTGGCGCAACAGACTTCTCTTTGTGGAAGCTTTTTTTAAGAGCAGACTTTGTTGTAAAGTTCGTGATTATTTTATTAATAGCTTGCTCAATTTTCTCATGGGCACTTATTTTTGATAAATTTAAATTGTTTAAAAAAATTAATAGTTCAATAGAAGATTTTGAAAAAAAGTTTTGGAAAGCTAAATCAGCAGAAAGTTTTAATAATAGTTTACCTGCAAATTCAAAAGATCCTGCAGTATTAATTTTTAAAACAGCTATGGCTGAACTATTAAAAACAAAAAGACAATCATCAGCAGTGCAAGCTGCAAGGGTAGGTAGAATATTAGAAATCGCCACCGATACAGAATTAAAAAAAGTTGAAAAAAATTTTACATTTCTTGCAACTGTTGGCTCCACTGCTCCATTTATAGGTCTATTTGGAACTGTTTGGGGAATAATGAATTCATTTCAATCAATTGCAATATCAAGAAATACTAGTCTAGCTATCGTTGCTCCAGGAATAGCGGAGGCCTTGTTTGCAACTGCTTTAGGTTTACTAGCAGCTATTCCAGCAGTTGTTGCTTATAATAAATTTAATAACGATTCTCAAAAATATTTTTCTAAAATAGAAAATTTTTCTAAAAGATTTTTATCTATTATTTAATAATGGCATTTAATTTTAATCGCTCAAAAAAAGAACCCATGAGTGAAATAAATGTAACTCCATTCGTTGATGTTATGTTAGTTCTTCTTATTATCTTTATGGTAACAGCTCCTCTATTAACAGTAGGAGTTCAGGTTGATTTACCGGAGTCGGCAGCGGACTCTTTACCTGATGATCAAGAACCTTTAACTTTAAGTATCAATTCAAAAGGTGAAATATATATTCAAGAGCATCAAGTAACTTATCAAAAGATGATTCCTAAGTTATTAGCAATCGCAAAAAATAGAACTGATACTAGAATTTATGTAAGAGGTGATAAAAATATAAATTACGGTAGAGTGTTAGAGATAATGGGAACATTATCTGGTGCAGGTTTTTCTAAAGTGGCTTTGATTTCCGAGCCCTATAAAAATTAGGATGGTTTATGGTAAGAAGCTTAATTTATTCAATTACCTTTCACTCTGTATTAGTTTTGTTAACTGTTTTAAGTTTACCATTTATGCTAAGAGAACCAATTGATCTACCACCCATTGTTTCTGTAGAGTTAATTCAGATTACAGATAAAACCAGTATACCTTTCGCTCCTAAAGCTAGAAAGATAATAGAGGAAACAAAAAAGAAAGAGGAGAAAAGGTTAGTTTCAGAGCAGGCACCACCTGCAGCGAAAGCAAAAGAAAAACCTGATAGAATTCCTTTACCAAATGAAAAAAAAGATGAAAAACAAATAGTAAAAAAAAAACAAAATCCAGAGGAAGTAAAACCTCAAATCAGGCAAGCCTCTGAGTTTGAAAAAAAAGAAATTGTTGATACTAATCAAATAGCTGCTTTAATTGATAAAGCAAAAGAAATTGAGGCTGTAAAACAAAAAAAAACTGATAAATTAACTCAAAGCAGTCAAAAAAATTCATTTGCTACTGGTCTCACTCTTTCACAGGAAGATGCTTTGAGAGCTCAAATTTTTGGTTGTTGGAGTGTTCCACTTGGATTACCTTACGATGAAGACTTACTTGTAAGAATTAAATTAAAACTTAAAAAAGATGGCACAATAGTGAAATCAGAAATTTTAGATCATCAACGAATGAATAGGCCTGGCCAAAAATTTTATAAGGTTTTAGCTGAGAGCGCACTTAGAGCGGTTAGATTATGTCAGCCCCTTAAAGTTCCACCAACTGGTTACGATAAGTGGAAAGAATTACAATTAAACTTTAATCCAACGGAGATGTTAAAAGGTTAAAATGAAAAAAATATTTATTATATTTTTACTTAATGTCTTAATAATTGATAAATCTTTAGCTTTAATTGAAATAGATATTACTCGTGGAAATTTAGATCCTCTACCGATTGCAATATCTCCTTTGCATGTAGATATTAAATCTGAAACTTACGATGAAATTAAAATTAAAGAACTTGGTGATGATATCTCCAAAATTATAGAAGATAATTTTAGGTCTACTGGACTATTTAATCCATTAAAAAAGGAAGCCTTTGTCCAAAAACCAGATATAGCTCATTTAAAACCAAGATTTGAAGATTGGAGACTGATTAAAGCTCAAGCTTTAGTTACAGGAAAACTTTTGGTTAAAGATGGTAAATTAAAAGTTGAGTTTAGACTTTGGGATTTAGCAGCAGCTAAAGAAATGACTGCTTTAGCTTTTACTACCACACCATCGAATTGGCGAAGAGTGGCTCATATCATCTCAGATAAAATTTATGAGAGATTAACTGGTGAAGAAGGATATTTTGATACGAGAATAATTTATGTTTCTGAAAGTGGCCCAAAGAACCAAAGAATTAAGAAACTTGCAATCATGGACCAAGATGGTGCAAATACAAAATATTTAACTTTAGGTAATGAATTAGTTTTGACCCCAAGATTTAATCCTACAAATCAAATGGTTACGTACATGTCTTATTTTAGAAATATGCCAAGAGTTT
>CACEBP010000018.1 GCA_902557785.1 uncultured Pelagibacteraceae bacterium
TTTTTTTTAAAAATGTAATTTCTTTTTTTCCTTTAATGTATTGATTTAATTTTTTTGGATTGTAAACCCAATGCAAAGGTCTAGCAGCTGCATCAGCAACTGTTGCACCCAGAAAAATATGTAAATTATCCATTACTTATAGTTTTCTTATTTGCTAAGGATCCGCAAGATGCATTGATGTCTCTACCTCTGCTTCTTCTAAAAAGTGATAAGAAGCCATTGTCTTGTATAATTTTTGAAAATTTATCGATGTTGTCTTGTGAAGCAGGTTTAAAACTTTTATTTTCAAGTGGATTAAATTCAATCAGATTTAATTTTGATGGAACTTTTTTCATAATCTTCACTAATTCTTTAGCGTGTTCCTCGCTCATATTTTCCTCTAAACAAATCCATTCAATAAAAATAGGTAACTTTGTTTTATCATAGTATTTTTTTAATTGAGGTATTAAAGAATTTATAGAGTATTTTTCGTTAATAGGCATAATCTCAGATCTATGTTTTGGAATTGAGCTATGCAAGCTCCATGCCAAATAAACATCAAGTTCTTTTGCAGCCCACTCAATCGCATCGATATTATCTTTTTTGATGCCAACACCTACCGTACTTACTGTTATTCTCGTTCTTCCGTACTCAAGTCCATCTTTATTTTTTGAATTATCTATTGCTACTTTTACATTATCCAAATTTAAAAAAGGTGACCCTTCTCCCATCAAAACTTGATTGGTAATTTTTTTTTGAGTAGACCAATCATTAATGTAATCTTTGCACAAAATAATTTGAGAAATAATTTCGCCTGGAGTTAGATTTCTAACTAGTTTTTTAGAAATTTGTGCTGTAGCACAAAACTCACATGACAAATAACAACCCACGGAGACCGATAAACAAATTGTATAGCGACTTTGTGATTTGTCAGGTATTAAAACAGTTTCTACATTTCTTTTATCTTTTAATTCAAGAAGGAATTTAATTGTTCCGTCTTTAGATTTTTGAATATCAATTATTTTAGGTTTCTCTAAAGAAATTAGATTTTTAATTTTTTCTCTTAATTCTAATCCGAATGTCGTAAGTTCATCGAAATTTTTTATGTTTTTTTTATACACAGCATTAAACATTTGCTGTGCTCGCATCTTTGCTTTTTTATCGTCAATTTCTGCTTTTTCTATAAGAAAATTTTTTAATTGATCAAAATTTAGATCGTAAAAATTTTGTTTATTCATTAAAAAAGATATTAAAGGCTTGAGTGGGGTATTTAAACCCCACTCTATAAAGATTTATTAAAGTTTTGTTCGATCAGTTTTTAAATGCTTGAGAACTTTTCCAGCATTTTTACCTTCCTTAATTAAATAGCCACTTGTTCCATTGGCATTTGCCTCTGGAGCTTCGACTTTTTTATTAAGTTGCTGTGTAAGTTTAGCCCTCTGACTGTTTCGGCTGAACTCACCAAGCAAACGTGAAAATCTATTCATCACATCTCCTTTCTTTTCAACCTACTTTGTAACTCTCTATAGAGTCCCGCATGTAGATGCGGAGTCTTTTTTTCCATGACTTATGGATGTGTTAACTTTAATATAAGTTATAATATTGTCAATGAATAATAAAACGCTTGGAATAATCATTATTGTCTTTGGAGGTTTAGTGCTCTATTCAGATCAAGAATATAGTATGTTGGTTTCGGCTATTGCAATAGGTATAGGTAGTGGAATTTTTTTCTGGAAAGATAAAAAAAATGATATAGACACTTAATATGTCTAAGAAAATCTTCATTGTTTACGGACATCACAATACTCAAAAATCTTTTAATGCTTCAATCAGAGATACCTTTATTGATGAAGCTAAAAAATTAAATCATAAAATAGATCTTATAAATTTACACGATGAAAAACCTCTTCCATTCTTTGATGGAACTGGTCCAAATGATCAGGTATTAAATTATAGAAAAAGATTAGAAGAAAGTGATGTGCTATTCATGATTTCACCATGTTATAATTTGAGAGCAACTGCAATTTTAGAAAACTGGATAGACCTTACTTTGGCGCCCAAATGGTTTTTTTCATTTAAAAGACTTGTTGGTAATTGGGGTTATCCAGTTGCTGGAGCCATGAAGGATAAGAAAGCTATTATGTCGATGTCTTACGGTGGAAATTGGTTTTCAATTCAAACTTGGTTTCAGAATATACCTTTTAGACGGATCAAAGCTGGAGTACTTAAGTTAGGAGGAATGAGAACAACTTATGTAAGATTCTATGAAGTTCTTCCCGGCATGACCCAAGAAAGGTTTGACAGACATATGCAAAAAGTAAGGCAATTGGTGCGAAATTTATGATAATTTAAATTTTATTTAAAAAGTATATAAACACATTATGGAAAGTTTTAAAAATTGGATGACGGAAGCCGCGAACATTATGTTCGATGACAGTAAAAATGATTTAAGAAGCTTACCAAAATCTGTAAGGCTGCAAATTTTAATAGTATTATCATTTGTTTGGTCAACTGTTTTTAGTTTATATGTTTTTAGCGTAACTTCATTTATTTTTGGCTGGGCTGGAGTTGTTATGGCTCATATAGGATTAATTATCGCCGTTTATCTAACTTTTAAATTTTTCCACAAAAAACAAGAACAACCTGTTAGTGTCTTTCAATCTGGAAATTATAATCCAGCTAAAATTTTTGCAATTTTTTTTATAGTTTTTTTTATTTTTATCTTCACAAAAGGTATAGATGTTTTAACCAGGACTAATTCTTATGAAACTCCATACTCTGGTCCTGATACTACGACTGAGGAAAGAATTAAAAGATTTGTAAAATAACCAAATCTTAATTAAAATTATTTCATGAAATTATTGAGAGTTGGCCAACATGGGCAAGAAAAAGTTGCGGCAATGGACTCGGCGAATATAATTAGAGATCTTTCATCTCATATAGATGATTTAAACCCTGACACTATAAACTTTAAAACTTTAGAAAAATTACAAAAAATTAAAATTGAAACACTTCCTGAAATTCCTAATAATACTCGGATTGGTCCATGTGTTAACAGACCAAGTAATATCCTTTGTATAGGATTAAATTATTCTTTACACGCAGAACAAACAGGTTCTAAATTACCAGACAATCCAATTGTATTTAATAAAAGTCCAGATTGTCTTCAAGGTCCTAATGATCCTATTAAAAAAAATAGCTCACAAGAAAAACTAGATTATGAAGTTGAGTTAGCTTTAGTAATCGGAAAAGAAGCAAAAAATATCAGTGAAGATAAAGCTTTAGATTATGTTTTTGGATATTTTATTTTAAATGACATTTCTGATCGTCACGTTCAAAAAGTAATTGGAAATGGTCATTGGACACTTGGGAAATCTTGGAGCGCACCGGCAGGAGGATTGTTGGTCACTAAAGAACATATTGAAGATATTAATAATATTAATTTATCGTTAAGTGTAAATGGCGAACCTAGACAAAACGGGAATACAAAAAATATGATTTTTAAAGTCAGTTTTTTAATTGCTCATATAAGTAAATACTTAACGTTAAAACCTGGTACTGTAATTTCTACAGGCACGCCAGCAGGAACTGGTATGGAACAAAAGCCTCAAAAATTTCTTCAAATAGGTGACGAACTTCATTTAAAAGTCGACCATTTAGGCGAGCAAAGCTATAAGATAATAGGAGATCGATAATGTCAAAGCGTTACAGCGGAAAAAGTTTTAAGGACTCTAGTGTAATGAAAAAAGCTAAACTTACTTTGAAACAAAAAAGAAAATTAAAAAGAGAGAGAAAAAAGAAATAATGTGCGGGCGCTATAAGATTACTAAACCAGTAACTAAAACTGTTGATCTTGTCAAAACTAATATTAAAGTGGAGGATACAGATAATTATAACGCACATCCTACACAAAAACTTCCAATTATAAAATCATATACTAACGGAAAAGCTTTGGAGCTATCTGAATGGGGTTTAGTTCCAAGTTGGTCAAAAAAACTAGATAAATTTTCTCCTCTTATTAATGCGAGAAAAGAAACACTTATGGAAAAAGTAACATTTAAAAATTTAATTCAAACTTCCCGATGTATTGTTCCTGCAGATGGATACTATGAATGGAAAAGAGAAGATAAGAGCAAAGTTCCTTACTATTTTTCTAAAGAAGATGATGAAATTATGTTTTTTGCAGCAATTCATCAAAATAATCAATTTTGCATTATTACAAGAGAAGCCACGGAAAAAATAAGTACCATTCATCATAGAGAACCTTTGATAATTAACAAAAGTCAGATCAATAATTATTTAAACGTAAAAAAAGATGCTATGGAAATATTAAATTCAATTAAGCCTCCAGAATTAAAGTTTCATGAAATTTCAAAAGATGTAAACAATCCAACAAACAATGACCCTGCTTTAATACAACCTTTAAACTAAATGAATTTATCTATTACACCAGGAAAAAATAATGTTGGAGCTTATATCAACGATATTAATTTAAAATCCTTAGATCAAAATCAAGCAAAAGAAATAAAAAAGATATTAAACCAATACGGGGTAATATTTATAAAAGAACAAGATCTTAATCCTGAAACTTATCAAAATTTTGCAAAAACTATAGGTCAACCCGTAGTGTATCCAAGACTTAAAGGCTTAGATGAAAAATTTCCATTTATAAATGTAATCGAGAGAAAGCCTGATGATAAAAATTTAAGTTTCGGCTCAAGCTGGCTTCATCAGGATACAAGTTATTTAGCTGGTGATAGACCAAGATATACAATGTTAATGGGTATGGAGATACCAGTTGGCCAAGGTAATACTATATTCTCATCTGGTTTTAATGCTTACAACAAATTACCAAACGATATAAAAGAAAAAATTAAAGACGCTACTGGAGTTTTTTCATCAGCAGGTCCGATAGCAATAACAAGACTTGAAAGAGAAAAAGAAATGGGCATCAAATCTTCAGAAAGTATGGAGGCTGAACATCCAATAGTTATTGCCGTAGATGGAAAGAAAACTCTTTATGTTTCACCAGGGCATTTGATGAAAATTAAAAATGTAAAAGAAGACGAAGCTGAATATTTAAAAAATTATTTAGTAGATCACGTTAACAAAGAAGAGTTTATATTTTCATACAAGTGGGATAAAGGTGATATTTGTCTTTGGGATAATTTAAGTATTCTGCATATGGCAAGTGAAATAAAGAACTGCAGAAGAGTTATGCATAGAATAACGATTAAATAATTATTTTTTTAAAATTGTAAGGTGCCCCATTTTTCTTTTATCTTTAATAGTTTTTTTTCCGTAATCATAAAAGAATTCTTCTTTATTAAATGTTTTCGATCTGTAAGTCTCGATATCTTTTCCTAGCACATTAAACATTTCAGCATTAGAAATTTTTTCTACTTTTTCTAGACCCAAATCACATACTGCTCTTACATGATTTTCAAATTGACTGATGTTAAAAGCGTTTATTGTTAAGTGACCTGAATTATGAACTCTGGGAGCAATTTCATTTACTAACAAATTTTTATCTTGATCGATGAAATATTCAACACACATAGTGCCAACATAATCCAATTTTTCTGAAATAAGTTTTGCATTATTCTGTGCTTTAATAAAAATTTCTTTATTAATGTTTGCAGGAATTTTTGAATGATTTAAGATTTGGTCTTTATGAAAATTTTCTATAGGCTCATAAATATAAGTATCACCATTCAAAAATCTAGTGATTACAACTGATATCTCTTTCATTAGGTTTACCTTCTTTTCTAAAATATAGTCAGCAGTAAAACACCAATCTTTTTTTACATCATCAAGAGAATTTAAAACAAATTGTCCGTGTCCATCATAGCCAAGTGTGTTTGTCTTTAAAATTCCAGGTAATAAGTTTTTATTCTTTTCAACATCACCGGCCTGTTTAATAAAGGCCCAATCTGTTGTTTTGATATCTAAATCGTTGACAAAAGTTTTTTCTAACCTTCTATTCTGAATTATTTTATTTACTTCTGGTTTAGGTAAGACTTTTTTTTTTAATTCTATTTTTTTTAAAATATCGACTGGTATATTTTCAAATTCAAAGGTTACGATATCGACTTTTTCAGTGAATTCTTTAATTTTATTTTCATCATTATATTTTGAATAAATAAACTCGTTAGAATAATTTTGTGCAGGACCTTGTTCGTCATCAGATATAACTACTGTTTTAACGCTAAGTTTTTTAGCTGCTTGACAAAGTAGTGAGCCTAATTGTCCTGAGCCTATAATCCCTAAAGTGATATCAGACATTTATTATTTAGGTTTTTTTTTAATGGATTGAGTTTGGAGTCTCCTCCATTTTTCTAAATTTGATTTTACTTTTGTATCAAAATTACCAATTATTGAAGCAGCAAGAATACCTGCATTAAAAGCGCCATCGATTGCAAGACACCCCACAGGAACACCTTTTGGCATTTGTACCATTGATAATAGGCTATCAAGACCTTTTATTTTTTTAGTTTCCATAGGAACGCCCAATACCGGTAAAGTAGTTAAAGACGCAACCATGCCTGCTAAATGTGCGGCTCCGCCTGCTCCTGCTATAATTACACCAAAACCATTTTTTTCTGCAGTTTCTGTAAACTTAAACATTCTCTTTGGAGTTCGATGAGCACTAACAATTAAAGTTTGGTATTTAACTTTCAACAATTTGAGAATTTTTTCGCAGTCTTTCATTACGGAATAATCGCTTTGAGAGCCCATAATGATAGCTACTTTGTTATTATTTTGTTTCTTAATTTTCACAGATTAATTTAACAATTATGGCTCTAAAAACAATGGCCTAATGTTAATTAGGCCACTTAATAGTTTTGGAGGAAAGATGTTAAGCTCTTGCTCTAAAAAGTAAAGCTTTTGGCGAGTTTTGAAGCTCGAATAAAGAAACTCTTCTTAAATTTTTATTAGTAGATTTGTTTTTACTTTTTTTAAGTGCTTTTAATTTCATACTTCCTTTTTAGTTAATTTTAAGTGGTTTTAGTAATGCTAAAATTGCAAACTTGATTTGAATTTAGCTACAAATTTAGGCAAAGATTTGGCTTCTATTGGTCAAATTTATATTTTTTCTAATAAAACTTTCGGTAGCTTACTTACAGACCCATTTCTGTCTATAACTGCTAACTCAACCTGTGCTGTAACTAATATCTCATTATTTCTAGAAACCTCTTGTAACAAGTTAAGTCTTACAGATGATTTTTTTATAACCTTCGTTTTAACCTCTAAATTGTCCTCAAAATTTGCAGATTTTAAGTATTTAACATTGCATTCTCTTACGACAAAGATGGTGTTAAATTGGTCTCTCAACTGTTTATGGTTAAGTTTAAAATGATCATAAATCATTTCTGTCCGTGCTCGTTCGATGAAATGTAAATACCTTGCATAATAAACGATGCCTCCAGCATCGGTGTCCTCATAGTAAACTTTTGTTTTATAAATATGGTCTGCCATATAATTGACAATAAGCCGTAAAGAGTTCTATTTCAACAAAGATAAGATAATTTTCTTTTTTTTGACTAATTTATGCCAAGCAAAGCGCAGAATTTTTAATTAACTTTAAACCATGAAAACATTATCTATTATATCTTTATTGCTTTTGTTAACTAATTGCGCTGGTGGAAACATGGCGAAAGTAAAAATTGGCAAACGTTGTACAATTGCTGATGCTAGCCAGTTACAAGAGTCTTCTTATGTTTGGGTAGTAAGTAAAGAGGCCCAGAAAGATTTTGACAAAAGAATAAATAAATCAAATTGTCTTGACAGCTAAAAAGTTATTTAAATTAAAATAATTTATGGTAATAAGGGGTATGAATTTATCCCTTATTATTGCTTGTATTGTAATCATTTTAGCTTTAATTGTTCTACCTTTAATTGTCTCCTACAAAGCTGAAAAGAGAGAGAGAAATAATAAAAATGAGTGGGATAAAATTAAAGAATATGGAAATAAAATTAACAACAAAACTAGAGAAAAATATTAATAGAAATCATGAAAAAATTTTCATCTTTTCTATTAGTCATTTTTTTTTTCAACATTGAGCTAATTGCAGTGGAGAAACGACCTTATCACCATTTACCTGATGGAACTTTTAGAAATCCTGAAGGATCACCTGAAAGGGATCCAAACGCAAAATGGTCATATAAAATTTTTAATGAAGAGCGTAAAAAAGTTAAAATCGAAATTCCTAATGATCATGTTATCCCAAGGGTGGAAGTTTTAGAAGAACTTAAGAAAAATGAAAATTATGATTATATTGCTTGGATAGGTCATGCCACTTTTCTAATTAAATTAGGAAATACAACAATTATAACTGACCCCGTTTTTTCAAAAAACACTGGTCCATTAATTTTTGGACCTAAAAGATACATTCCCCCAGCTATAAATCTTAACGAAATTCCACCTGTTGATTTATTTCTTCTAACTCATAATCATTACGATCATCAAGATATGTCTACAATAAGAAACTTTCCTTATAAAAAATCAAAAGTTATTCTTCCATTAAAACTTGGGAAATATTTTAGAAATTACAAAGATGTCAATGAGCTTGATTGGTATCAAGAAATTAAAGTTAATGAAGATATTAAAGTAACTTTATTACCAGCTGTTCATTGGTCTCGAAGAGGTTTGTTTGATATTAACAAAACATTATGGGGTAATTTTCTCATTGAATACAAGGGGAAAAAAATTTTGTTTGCATGTGATACTGGATATGGAAATATCTATAAAGATCTAGGAAATAAATTTGGGCCAATTGATTTAACATTTATAAATATTGGCGCATATAATTTTTATCCTATGATGCCAATTAAAGATAAATCTGTTTATCATACCAATCCAGAAGAAGCTTTACAAATATCTAAAGATTTAAAAAGTAAAAAAATAATAGGCATGCATTGGGGCACAGTTGTATTATCTTTGGAACCAATTATGGAACCACCAAAAAGATTTAAAGCAGGTGCGGAAAAATATGGTTTTAGTAAAGATGATGCTATTATTTTTAAAATTGGGGAAGTTAAAAAATTAAATCAGATAATTAACTAACCTTTCTCTTATTTCTCTCACTGTCTAATAACTTTGTTAGAGCATCAACCATTATGTCTGAAGCCTTAAAGATTTCATTTGGTTGAAATTCATATGTTGTGTGATTTTCAGGATCAGTTTTGTCTTCAATTATTATTCCTTCATCTGGTGAATTATTTTTAATATAAATTAAAATTAACCAATCAGCTTCTATTGCATCGTCCCACTTTATGTAAATTTCTCCTGTTTCAAATCTTTTATCAATGCATCTAATGATGCTTAAATATTTTGGAATATATTTTTTATTTAATTGAAAACACAAACTGTGGGCTGATCGGTAAAAACTTTCAAGAGCGTATTCGATCTTTTCTCTTTCTTCATTATAAACTCTCTCTTTCTCTAATAATGTCGCTTTATCATCAGTTTCTTCTACTTTAATGCCTAAACTTGAAACTCTTTCTCTTATTGCTTCATTTATTTTTTGCTCTCTTATTAATTTATATTTTTCTTTTATTTTATCAATGCGTTGTTGAACTTCCTCGTAAGACTCTCTTTGTTGACTTAAAACATATTTTTCAAGATTTTTGATTTCTAATTCTTCTCTTTTTCTAAAAAGATCAATTTTTTTCTCCAATTTGATTTGCTCTAAAAACTGCCTTTGTTTTTCAGCTCTTTCTTTTCTAAGCTCGGCCTGTTCTAATTTTATAAATCTTTGTAAATCAAGTTTTCTTTCTTTTTCAAGTTTTTGTTCTTCTTTAAGCTCATTTCTTTTTGCCACTAAAGCTAATTTTTCCTGTTCTTGTAATCTTTTTTGAGCTTCTTTTTTTTCTTGTTCCATAAGCTTTAGTTTTATTTTCTTTTGTTTTTCTCGTTCTTCTAGAATTATTTTTCTAATTCCCGAAACTTTATTAGAAATACCCGTAAAAAATGCCTGTAAAGTTTGGTCTAAATTTATATTAAACTTAAATAAAGATTTAACTTTATCGTTTAATCTTAATAGGCCTGAGACTATAGCTCTTGTTTTTTGAGGATTTTTATTTCTTTTTTTTAATTTAAAGTTTTTCTTTAATTTTGCTTTTGCTTTAATCCTTGTTTTTTTCCTTAAAGATCTTTTTAATTTTTTTTTTCTTCGAATTTTCTTGTTTTTTATTTTTTTTCTTTTATTTTTAAATCTTCGAATTAAGGGTATTTTTTGCTTTTTTTTCTTAACCTTTAGAGGTTTTTTTTTCTTCTTTTTCATACCGGCTATTTATTAAATAGCACTTTTTATGAATATATATAGTCTCTTGTTCGGTGAGCTGATTGAAAGTTCTTAACAATTTGTAATTGAAAAACAACTAGATCTCTATATCTAAATGCTGCCGCACAACTAGCCATATAAAATTCCCACATTTTCACAAATCTCTCGTCAAATAAATCTTTTACTTCCTTTTTCTTTTCTAAAAACCGCTCTAACCAGCTTTCTAAAGTTTTGTCATAATGCCTAATTAATGTTTCTGTATCGGCTACGATCAAACCTGTTTTTTCTATCGGGTTTATTATCTGGCTAAAAGATGGACAAACTCCACCCGGAAAAATGTACTTATTTATAAACTTATTAGGCGCTGAGGGTTTATCTACCACCCCTATTGTATGTAATAAAAATATTCCATCATCTTTGAGTAGTTCATTCATTGATTTAAAAAAAGTGTGGTAAAATTTTCTTCCTACGTGTTCGAACATGCCCACAGAAAAAATCCTATCATACTTTCCTTTTGCTTCTCTATAATCAATAAGCTCAAATTTAACCTGGTTGTCTAAATTCAATTCCTTGGCCTTACGTTTGCAATATTCGATTTGATTTTTACTTAAAGAAATTCCAGTGACTTCACATTTTTTCTGTTTAGCTATTTCAAAAGCCATACCTCCCCAACCACAACCAACTTCTAAAATTTTTTGTCCTTCTTTTATATCTAATTTTTTTACTATATGATCTATTTTGTTTTGTTGTGCTTCTTCTAAGTTTTTAGTGTCATTTTTCCAATACGCGCAAGAATATAATCTATGAGTTTTATCTAAGAATATATCATAAAGTTTTTCGCCTCTTGTCCCACCAATATCATAATGATGTTCAACATTTTTCCTTGATTTTCCTGGTAAATTAAAATTCGTTAATGTTCTCCATACCTGAAACATTTTTTTGGCGATTAGACTTGTTGTTGAGATTTCACCTCGACCTAAATTTTTTACAAGATTCATTAAAAAATCTTTCATTGAAGCATTTTCAATTTCAATTTCGTTTCTCATGTAGGCTTCTGGAAATTCGAGCTCAGGGTCTAATAATAACTTCCAGCTGAGGTTATTTTTTAGTAGTTTAACAGTAATTGGTTTTTCTTTTCGTGGATTACCGCAAATATATTTTTGTCCTTTTGCATCAATTAAAATAATTCCACCTTCTTTGTAAATTTTTGTAAATATGCTAGCTAAAATCATAATCTAAGCTGCCAAGTTTTTTTCTGTCACAAATTCTAACTTAATTAATTTATCAATTAGTTCCCTCTGTTTTTCTTCAGATAATAAAACCAGTGGTGGTAAAATATTCTTAAATTTTTCATCTTTAGTCGATAAAAAACTATGAAGAGCAGAGATCAAGTTATATTGATCAAACGTTTCTCTTATATTGATTAATTTTTCATTTTTAGATTGTGAAATTTTATTTTCAAAGTCATCAAAAACTTGTCTAGCTAAAGAGTGTGTAACATTAGTTACAGCTGATATACAACCTGAGCATCCAAGCTCTAAACCTTTTAAAAGTTTTGCTTCTGAACCTGGAAACATTAAAAAATTTGGTAACTGCAAAGTTTCAAATAAATTATAGCTAGAGTCTTTGCATCCGATTATATTTTCTGGAAAATCTTTAACAAGTTTAGTTACCATTTCTGCTGAAAATTTAAAACTACTTAGCTTTTCAAAATTATAAATGATAATTTTTACTTTAGGGATAGCTCTTATTAGTCTTGAATAAAAATCGAAAACTCCTTCATCCGTATTCCCTTTGTAATATGCTGGTGGCATAATTAAAAATTCTCTAAAATCGTATTCCATTGCGTACTTAATTAAATCAATATTTTCATTTAGGGAATTGTTTCCAGTTCCTAAAAAAAATTGTTTTCTTAACTTATGACTGGAAATTTTGGCTATAAGTTCTTTCTTTTCATTTGTTGAAATTAGTTGACTTTGACCTGTAGAGCCAAAAAAGAAAACTCCATGTAGGCCGTTTTGAATAGCTGTACTTGCATGATTAATCGTTGCATCAATATTCAATGTTCTATCGTCATTAAGAACACTTAATCCGGCTGCG
>CACEBP010000019.1 GCA_902557785.1 uncultured Pelagibacteraceae bacterium
TAGATCTCTAATTACGCAATTCTCGTCCAGCGGCATTTTATCTTTCTGATATTTAGAATTTTTTAAGTTTACCTTTCCTTGCCAAGTAAATGCTAAACCAGTTCTGCCTGCTCTTGTAGGCATTACACAATCGAACATATCTATGCCTTCATTTACAGCTCCAAGAATATCAGAAGGAGTTCCTACACCCATTAAATATCTTGGTTTATTATTTGGGAGATAATCGGTCGTTTCATTTAAAATTTTTAACATTTCAGACTTTTTTTCGCCTACAGCTAAACCGCCCATAGCGTATCCATCAAAATCGATTTCAACTAATTTTTCAATACTTTCTATTCTTAAATCTTTATAAAGTCCTCCCTGAGCAATACCAAACAAAGCTTTAGCTTTATTATTTCCAAATTCTATTTTACTTCTTTTAGCCCAATTTGTTGAAACATGTATTGCTTTAGATAGAATTTTTTTATCTGCTGTAAGTTTAGGACATTCATCCAATACCATAATTATGTCTGAATTAATTGCTTTTTGAACTTGAATACTTTTTTCTGGACTTAAAATTATTTTTTTTCCGTCTAAATGTGATTTAAAAATAGCACCCATTTTTAAATCAATTTTATTAAACTTTGATAATGACATTATTTGATAACCGCCCGAGTCTGTTAAAATTGGTTTTTGCCAATTCATAAAATTTTGAAGTCCATTGAATTGATTCAATATATCGACTCCAGGTCTTAATAATAAGTGATAGGTGTTTCCAAGTATTATCTGAGTTTTTGTTTTAATAATATCATCTGTAAATATACCTTTTAAAGTACCTTGAGTTCCAACGGGCATGAAAGCAGGGGTATCAATGACTCCTTTTGGCGTGGTAATTTTTCCAAATCTAGACTTGCCATCTTGAGCAATTAACTCAAAAGAAAAATCTTTTCGGGTCATTTATTATTATTTTGATCTAATTGAAATTATTTTGTCAGGATCAGATACAGACCCACTGTTAGGATCACCTTTTTTAATCATATCTACAAACTCCATACCTTTTATAACTTTTCCAAAGGCTGAATATTGTCTGTCTAAATGTGGAGCTGAATCAAAACAAATAAAAAATTGACTATTAGCACTATCTGGATCAGCAGATCTTGCTGCTGAAAGTATACCTCTTGTATGAGCTATATCAGTGAACTCGGCTTTAAGGTTTGGTAAGTCGGACCCTCCAGTTCCAGCCAACGATAAATTAAAATCAGCATTCTTTGAGTTTCCAAACTTAACATCTCCAGTTTGTGCCATGAAACCATCGATTACTCTGTGAAAAACAACACCATCATATTTTCCACTTTCTGAGAGCTCTATAAATCGTTTTACATGATTTGGTGCTTTCTCTGGGTACAGTTCAATTTCTACATCACCGTAACTTAATTTTAAAATCATAAGATTGTTTTGCGCTATTATATTAGTATTTACTAAACTAAAAATTAATATAAATAAATAGAAATTTTTTTTCATTAAGATTTATTTTTTAAAATTTTTACTGTCGATTTAGTCACAAATCTATCTATATTACCACCTAAACTTGCTATTTCTTTAACAAATTTCGAGGAAATAATTTGGTTTTCAACGTCAGACATTAAAAACATTGTATCAATTTTTGAATTAAGTTTTTTATTCATACCTGCTAGTTGGAACTCATATTCAAAATCTGATACAGCTCTTAAACCTCTTATTATTGTATTTGCATTATATTTTTTACATAAATCAACTGTAAGATTGTCAAAAGCAACGACTTTAATCTTTTTTTTATTCAATCTTAAATCTTTAAATAATGAATTATTAATAATATTTAACCTTTCATCTATATAAAAATGATATTTTTTATTAATATTATCTGTAGTAGCTATGATTACTCTATCAAATATAGCAAGTGACTTTTTAATTACATCTATATGACCATATGTAATCGGATCAAATGTACCAGGATAAATTGCTGTTTTCATTTTTAATGAATATTGTCCTCTATTTTAATAACAGAAACAACTTTTTCACTACCAGATAGTTTTTTAATTCTGACCCCTTGTGTATTTCGCCCAGCAACTCTTATTTCTTTCACAGCGCAACGCATTATACTTCCTTTATCTGTAGACAGGATAATTTCATCAGACTCGCTTACAACTAAAGAGGAAGCTATATTTCCATTCCGAGGAGAATTGATGATCCCAATTATCCCTTTTCCACCTCTATTTGTAACTCTATAATCTAGATAAGATGATCTTTTTCCATAACCGTTTTCTGAAACAGACAAAATAAATTTATCAACACCAGTTTTGATTTTTTTATCTTTATTAATAGTTTTTGTATCTATGTTGGTATTGTTTAAAATTGATAAAGATATAATTTTATCTTTATCTTTTAGTTGAATTCCTTTTATTCCTTTAGAGGATCTTCCTTTAAACAATCTCAATTTTTTTGATTTAAACCTAATACATTTCCCAAATTGTGTGCTTAATAGAATATCTTGATCGTCTCTACATATTTTGACACCAATAATTCTATCATCTTGATCTAACTTCATAGCAATTTTTCCACTGTTATTTATATTTACAAAATCTTCTAAGGTGTTTTTTCTCACGTTTCCTTTTGATGTAGCAAAAACAACCATCAAATTTTTCCATTCTGACTCGTCCTCTGGTAAAGGCATAATTGAGCTTATCGCATGGTGGCTCTTTAAGGGTAAAATATTAAATATTGATTTACCTTTAGAAGCTGCAGTTCCTTCAGGAATTTTATGTGCTTTAATTTTGTATACTAGTCCCTGAGTTGAAAAAAAAAGAACAGGCGTGTGTGTGTTTGCTGTAAATATTTGAACAACGAAATCTTCCTCTCTTGTTGAAATACCAGTTTTACCTTTGCCGCCTCTTTTTTGTGCTTTTAGAGAGCTAAGCGGGCTTCGTTTTATGTATCCTTGATTTGTAATACTTATTACAACAGATTCTTTTTGAATTGTTTCTTCAATATTATAATTAAGCACTGCATCAATAATTTTAGTCTTTCTTGGAGAAGAAAATTTATCTTTTATTGTCTCTAATTCCTTAGTAATTAGTTTGTAAAGCTCTTTCTTTGAATTAATTATTTTAGTGTATTCAATAATCAATTCAGCCAACTTATTTATTTCATTTTCAATCTCACCTATTCCATAAGCTGTAATTTTTTGTAGTCTAAGTTCAAGTATCGCATTTACTTGTTCTTTAGAAAGAACATAATTAGTTATATTTTTCTTTTTTTCAATTAAAGAGATCAGTTTAGTGCTTTTTTTTATTTTCCATTTTTTTGAAAGTAAATTTTTCTTTGCAATTTCAGTATCTTTTGAATTTTTAATAATCTTAATTATTTCGTCAATATTTTCTACAGCAGTTGCTAAACCAATCAAAATATGAGCTCTCTCCTCTGCTTTTTTTAAGTCATATTTGACTCTCTTAATTACTGTATCCTCTCTAAATTTTAGAAATTCTGAAATAAATTCTTTTAAATTTAAAATTTTAGGTTTATTGCTTACTATTGCTAAAGTATTGAAACCAAAAGAACTTTCAATATTTGTTAATTTATATAATTGTCTTCTTATTGTCTCAGGCTCAACTGCTTTTCTCAGCTCTATAACAACTCTTATACCTTCTCTATTTGACTCATCTCTAATATCTCTTATACCTTCAATTTTTTTATCTCTTACGAGTTGAGCTATTTTTTCAATTAAAATTGATTTGTTAACTTGGTAAGGAATAGATTTAATAACTAATGACTCCCTGCCTCCCTTTTTTTCCTCTAAATCAATTTCGCCTCTTATTTTAAACGACCCTCTTCCTTTATTATATCCTTGTTTAATTATATCTTTGCCAATTATTATGCCACCAGTTGGAAAATCAGGTCCTGGAATATGTTTCATCAATTGCGCAACTGTAATGTCTTTGTTATTAATATAAGCGATTGTACCGTTTATAATTTCCCCTAAATTATGTGGTGGTATGCTTGTTGCCATTCCGACTGCTATTCCTCCCGCTCCATTTACTAAAATATTGGGATATTGAGAAGGTAGAACCTCTGGTTCTTTTTCAGTTTCATCATAGTTACTTCTGTATAAAACTGTATTTTTTTCTAAATCTTCTGTTAAAAATTGTGCAATTTTACCAAGCTTTGTTTCTGTATACCTCATTGCAGCTGGGGGATCTCCATCTATTGATCCAAAATTACCTTGTCCTGAAATCAACGGTACACTCATTGAAAAATCTTGAACTAATCTTACTAATGCATCATAAACAGACTGGTCGCCATGAGGATGATATTTACCGATCACATCACCGACTATACGCGCTGACTTTCTAAATGGTTTAGACCAATCGTAGCCACCTTTATACATTGCATAGATAATTCTTCTATGAACAGGTTTCAATCCATCTCTTACATCTGGAAGAGCTCTACTTACTATCACGCTCATTGCATATGATAGATATGATGAACTCATCTCATCTTGTACAAAAATAGGTTTAAAAGATTTATTGATCTCTGCTGTATTTTTTTCCATGAAATTTAAAAAGGAATTTCATCATCTAAATCAGACCTATCTTGATTTAAATTATCGTTTGGTAACGAACTCTTGTTTTCTGAAACTAAGTTTGAATTACTATTTTGTCCTCTGTTATCTAGCATTGTAAGACTTGAGTTATATCCTTGGAGAACTATTTCTGTAGAATATTTGTCCTGTCCGGATGCTTCATCCTTCCATTTTCTAGTGCTTAATTGTCCTTCAACATAAACATTTGCGCCTTTTTTTACATATTGTTGTACAACGCTAACTAAACCCTCGTTGAATATAACAACTCTATGCCATTCTGTTTTTTCCTTACGTTCTCCGCTTGATTTATCTTTCCAGCTTTGACTAGTCGCTATGCTCAATCTAGCTACATTTTTACCATTTACCATTTGCTTGATTTCTGGGTCTGCGCCTAAACGACCTATTAATTGTACTTTATTTAAACTTCCTGCCATAATATTTTGAATAAATTTTGATTATTTATTTATATAAGTATTAAACTATATCATAATTAACAAATAAATATAAGACGTATGTTATTTTAAAGAAAAAATATGTTGAAAAAAATCGTTGTAAAAGGCGCTAAAGAGCACAACTTAAAAAATGTTTCTCTTGAAATCCCGAAAGAGAAACTAGTTGTTATAACTGGACTTTCAGGCTCAGGAAAGTCTTCTTTAGCTTTTGATACAATTTATGCTGAAGGTCAAAGAAGATATGTGGAAAGCCTTTCCTCATACGCGAGACAATTCTTAGACAAAATGAAAAAACCTAAAGTAGATTTAATTGAGGGTTTAAGTCCAGCCATATCTATAGAACAAAAAAATACCTCAAAAAATCCAAGATCAACAGTAGCAACAGTTACAGAAATTTACGACTATATGAGAGTGCTTTTTGCCAGAGTTGGAATTCCTTATTCTCCATTTACGGGTAAGCCGATTGTTTCACAGCCAATTAGTGAAATGGTAGATAAGATTAAAAAATTACCAAAAAATAGTACAATATATCTTCTGGCCCCTATAGTTCGAGGCAGAAAAGGAGAATATAAAAAAGAAATTTTAAATTACAAAAAAAGAGGTTTTTCTAGGATAAAAGTAGATGGAAAATACTTAAATATAGATGAGTTTCCTAATTTAAACAAAAAACTAAAACACGAAATTTCAATTATTGTAGATAGAGTAATTCTAAATTCTAGTCTTGGTAATAGATTAGCGGATAGTGTTGAAACAGCTGTAAATCTCTCTAATGGGTTGCTTGTAGTTGAGTATGAAAATGAAACCTTGCCTAAAAAGTTTAGAAAACGAGAAACTATTACTTTTTCATCAAAATTTTCATGTCCAGAAAGCGGTTTTACAATTGAAGAAGTTGAACCACGCCTATTCTCATTCAACTCTCCTTATGGAGCATGCGAAGAATGTGAAGGTATTGGACATAATCTAAATGTGGACCCAAATTTAGTTATTTCCGACACAAAGAAAAGTCTTCAAGATGGCGCTATCGAGCCGTGGGCAAAATCCACATCTCTTTATTATGTGCAAACTCTAGCTTCAATTGCTAAACATTATAAAATTTCAATGACAGATTCTTGGAGAAAAATTCCAAAAAAAATACAAGATGTAATATTATACGGTTCAGACGAAGAAGAAATAAAATTTTCGTACGATGATGGATATGAAGCATACACAACAAAAAAAACATTTGAAGGAGTAGTAAATAATCTTGAAAGACGTTATTTAGAAACCGATAGTGAGTGGAAACGAGAAGAAATATCTCAATATCAAAGTGAGACTGCTTGTGAAAAATGTAAAGGGATGAGATTAAAAGATGAAGCCCTATGCGTTAAGATTAATTCATTAAATATAAGCGAGGTTACTGAAAAATCAATTGATGAAGCACAAATATGGTTTGAAAATTTGCAAAATGTACTAACTGACCGTGAAAACAAAATTGCTCAACATATTTTAAAAGAAATAAACGAAAGACTTAATTTTCTTCTAAATGTTGGCTTAAATTATTTAACGCTATCTAGAGAATCTGGAACTTTATCAGGTGGTGAGGCGCAAAGAATAAGGCTAGCTTCCCAAATTGGTTCAGGTCTAACGGGAGTTCTATACGTATTGGACGAGCCTTCTATTGGTTTGCATCAAAGAGATAATAAAAAATTGATAAAAGCTTTGAAAAAATTAAGAGATCTTGGAAATACGGTAATTGTTGTAGAACATGATATTGAAACAATGGAAAATTCAGATCATATAATTGATATTGGTCCTGAGGCAGGATTAAATGGCGGACAGATTGTTGCTGATGGTACTGTTGAAGAAATTATTTCGAATTCGAAAAGTATAACTGGGGATTATTTATCAGGAAAAAAATTTATTCCAATTCCAAAAAAAAGAAGATTAGCAAAGAATGGAAGATTTATAGAAATAAATGGTGCAAGCGGAAATAATTTAAAAAAAGTAAATTTAAAAATACCAGTTGGTACTTTTACTTGTGTTACAGGAGTTTCAGGAAGTGGGAAATCAACTTTGATTTTACATACTTTATATAATGCATTTAATTTAATGTTAAATAAAAATAAAAGTCGTAAAGTTCCAAAAGCTTTTACAGGTTTTAAAGGAACTGAACTAATCGATAAAATAATAGATATAGATCAATCTCCAATTGGAAGAACTCCAAGATCGAATCCAGCAACATACACCGGCGCTTTTGGGCCAATTAGAGAGTGGTTTGCAGGATTACCAGAATCAAAAGCAAGAGGATATAAAGTTGGTAGATACTCCTTTAACGTTAAGGGTGGAAGATGCGAAACATGCGAGGGTGATGGTGTAATAACTTACGAAATGCATTTTTTACCAGACGTATTCATTCCTTGCGATACATGTAAAGGAGCAAGATACAATAGAGAAACATTAGAGATTAGATTCAAAAACAAGAATATTGCAGATGTTTTGGATATGACTGTCGATGAAGGGTGTGAATTTTTTGAAAATATACAATCAATTAGATCAAAATTAATTACGCTAAAACATGTAGGTTTGGGTTACATGAAAATAGGTCAGCAAGCTACTACGTTATCAGGAGGTGAAGCTCAAAGAATTAAATTAGCGAAAGAATTATCAAAAAGACCGACAGGAAGAACTCTGTACATACTTGATGAACCAACAACAGGATTACACTCTCACGATATTAAAAAATTATTAGAAATCCTTCAGGCATTTGCTAATACAGGAAATACTGTTGTTGTTATTGAGCATAATCTAGATGTAATAAAAACAGCAGATCATATAATTGATATGGGACCAGAAGGTGGCGTAAATGGCGGCAATATAATCGCAGAGGGGACCCCAGAAAAAGTTTCAACGGTAAAGGAGAGCTATACTGGCAAATTTATCAAAGAAATTATAGGTAATAATCATATGAAAAAAACTGCCTGATATGTAAAATTATGTTATAATGGAATCATGACAAATATACTGCAATCATTATCAAAAACAATTCACTTTTCACTAGGAATAGCAATTTTACTATTTTTAGGCTTGCACTTTTTTGGTGATGGGTTTGCGTTTGATACCCTCTTTTGGAGTTGGTTGTTCAGATTTATTCATGTTGTTGTTGCAACAATGTGGATTGGCTTATTGTGGTATTTTAATTTTGTTCAAATTCCGAATATGCCTAAAATTCCAGATGAACAGAAACCCGCTATTGGTAAAGTTATAGCTCCTGCTGCATTATTTTATTTTAGATGGGCAGCAGCAGTAACAGTTTTATCTGGATTAATTTTAGCATGGATTAATGGATATGTTCACAGCGCAATGATATTAGGTTTTGATGGATCTGGAGGTAAAAATACTGCCATAGGTATAGGAATGTGGTTGGGTTTAATAATGGCTTATAACGTATGGTTTGTAATTTGGCCAAATCAAAAGAAAGCTTTAGGCATAGTTGATGTTTCTCCAGAAGAAAAAGCTGCTTCAGCAAAAACAGCGATGTTATTTTCTAGAACTAATACTCTTCTATCTTTACCAATGTTACTATCAATGGTTGCGGCTCAAAATCTTTATTAATTTTTAAGGAACTATTTTTTCTTCTTCTTTTTCTATAGTTTTATAACTTACTTTAAAATATTTTAGAATTGGCGAAGCTACAAATATAGATGAATATGTACCTATTAGAACACCTAAAATCATAGCAAAAGAAAAGCCTCTTAAAATTTCTCCACCTAAAATAAATATCGAAAAAAGTGCAAGTAGAGTTGTAATAGATGTTATAATTGTTCGAGCTAAAGTTTCATTAATTGATAAATTAGCAATATCACTTATATTTAATTTATGAAATTTACCAAGATTTTCTCTGATCCTATCATATATCACAACCGTATCATTCATTGAGTATCCTACAATCGTAAGAACTGCAGCAATAATAGAGAGATTTATTTCTAGAGATAGGAAAGAAAATATTCCAAGTGTTATAATTACATCATGAAACAATGCTATGATTGATCCTATACTAAATTGCCACTCAAATCTGACCCAAATATAAAAAAGCATTGCTGCTAATGACAGTGAAATTGCAATTATACCTGATTGTAATAGTTCTGCACTCACCTTTGGGCCTACATTCTCTACTCGCCTAAAGTTAACATCGGAATTTAAATTGTTTGATAGATTTTTTTTAATTTCTGGAATTAATTTATCGTTATCTCCTTTTTGCTCGACTTTAATTAAGAAATCACCCTCTTTACCAAATTTTTTTACATTTACATCACCTAAATCCATATTTTTGAGAACATCTCGAATTGAAGAGGCCTCGGCATTATTTGATCTTAATTCAATTAATGTACCTCCTTTAAAGTCAATTCCATAATTAAGTCCTTTGAATGTAATAAGAAAAATGCTTAAAAAAAATAATATTATTGAGAGAATATTAGCATTCTTGAATTTTGATGAAAAATTAAAATTAGTCATTAAATTTTGATCTCTTTATTTTTTGTATTTAAAACAACTAGTGAAGTAAGATGTCTTGCTAAAAAATATGCCGTAAAAAGAGTTGTGACAATTCCAATACCTAAAGTAATAGCAAAACCTTTTACTGGGCCTGAACCAAACGCAAATAAAATAATAGCAGCAATTAAAGTAGTTATATTGGCGTCTAAAACTGTTATTTTCGCTCTAGAATAACCTGAGTCAAATGCATGAATTATTGATTTTTCTGTTTTCAACTCCTCTCTTATTCTCTCAAAAATTAACACATTGGCATCTACTGCCATACCAACAGTCAAAATAATACCAGCAATACCTGGCAATGTAAGTGTCGCCTCTAAAATTGTGAGTACACCCATTAACATCAACAAATTTGCAATTAAGGCAGTATTAGCAATTAGTCCAAAGATTTTGTATTTATATAACATAAATAAGATTACTAAAACAAAACCAACGATTAAAGATGTAATGCCAGATTTAATTGAGTCTTCCCCTAAATCTGGTCCAACTGTTCTTTCCTCCACTACAATTAATGGTGTTGGCAAGGCTCCTGATCTAAGTAACAATGCTAGGTCTGTTGCTTCTTGAAAACTAAAATTTCCTGAAATCATTCCATTACCAGATGTAATAGGTTCATTAATATTTGGAGCGCTTACAATTTCACCGTCTAAAACAATAGCTAATCTTTTTCCCACATTATCAGTAGTTGCTCTTCCAAATTTTTGTGCTCCTAACCTATCTAATGTGAAAGAT
>CACEBP010000020.1 GCA_902557785.1 uncultured Pelagibacteraceae bacterium
TATTAAACATTAAAGAATTTTCAGGTTCTAACTCCGAGTCATTATAGAACTCTCTTCTAAATATTAGTGCAGCTCTCAAACAATCATTATGGTATTCATAGCTTAAATTATAATATTCTGAAGCATCTCTGATTAAATTTCTTTTATTTTTAAAAGATAACTTTTGATTTAACCCAGTTTTATAATCCAAACTTGTCTTCAGATACTCATTATTTCCAATATGTTTTTTTTCTTGAAGGTAACTTAAGTTAAAATCTAGTTTATTATAGTTTAAAGTAGATATAACCTCATTATAATTTAAATCATTATAATTTTGATCTAGAGAAAAATTATATTTTATATTGAAATTATCGTTAAACTTTAAATTTGAGGACCCAACTAAGTCTGAAAGTTTTTTATCCAGACTAGTAACAGACGACATATTTTTATTTTCTTTCTGATTAATTATTTGACTAAATGATGCCTCAAATTTTTTATCCTCTTTTGTTAGTTCATAGTCTAATCCTAAAGTAGCACTAAGACCTTTTTCAAGATTGTATGATTGATTAGATCTATCTAATGAGAAAGAATTATCTGTAGTGAGTTTTGAACCCTCAGTTTCTTTTCTCATACTACCAGGAGCATATCTTACAAGAAATTTAGGAGTTAATAAACTTTGTGAATTTGACAAGGTATTTTTTTTAATCAACTCTAGCTCAGAAAGAAGACCAATCACACCATGGACTTCATTTGTATCTTTTTCTTTGAATTCATTAATATTCTTTGTTTCATAATTTACATTTTTCAATTGCCCAATAAATTTACTATTTAGACTATTTAGAAAACTGAAATCTTTTGAACTCCAATCAAAATCATTAATAAAAATTTTTGATGTTTTATTTGTGTCATAATTGTTAATCTTCAAGTTACTTTGTAAATCAATGATACCAAATTTTTGAGATTGAAATAAGTTTTTATCGTAAAGGATATCAGGGAAAATATACTCATATTTATCATTGTAATCTTCT
This sequence comes from uncultured Pelagibacteraceae bacterium, assembly GCA_902557785.1. GTDB lineage: Bacteria > Pseudomonadota > Alphaproteobacteria > Pelagibacterales > Pelagibacteraceae > Pelagilacustribacter. The sequence goes on from CACEBP010000020.1 coordinate 1,008, forward strand.
TTTAAAGTTTCGTAAATTGTGGCATCTAAGCTCAAAAAATAATCATCATTAGCATGAGAAAAATTTATAGAATTTTCTAAATAGTTTTGATTATAGTCCACTAAATTTGAGTCTATTTTATAAAGTTTAAGATATTTATCATCGGAAACACTTTGAGTTTGCAAAGCAAAATTTGTTTCCGAATTTTTATTTGAATTAATATTCTTATTAAACCTTGTGAATAAATGAGATTTGTCACCACTTATTTTTTTACTACTCGTATTTTTATAACCCTCTGTGTAACCCATATTTAAAATTAAATTTGAATTTTTAAATGCTTGACGATATTCACCCATAAATAAAGGATTCTCGTCAACATATAATTTATTTGTAAATGTAAAATCTTTATCTTTATTAAGAGCTAAAAAATATGGCACAGAGATTCCTGATCCAAGATTTTTTGTATCACTTAAGGTAGGAGGAAGAAAACCAGACCTTCTATCTACTGTGGGGTCAGGGTGAGATAGTTTTGGTAAATAAAAAATTGGAATATCGTAAACTCTAATTAAAGCATTATCATAATAAATAGTTTTTTTTTTATTATCATGTAACATTTTAGAAGCTTGAATTGTCCAAGGCGGACATTTTTCTCCATTTTTACCTTCTCTGTAGCCACACAGGGTAAATATACTTTTATTGAAGGAACTTTTCTCTTTACTACTAAAGAAAGTGTTTGCCATCACTCTCGGATTATTATTTTCGTTAACTTTGAATTCTTTATTATTTATATAAGCCTTAACATCAGTACCAAGTATCTCTTTTTTTTTAGTGTCAATGTATATTTGTGTAAAATTGTAAGTGTTATTAAATTTATCATTCACTTTTATAGTGCCGATTGACCTAAAAATTTTATTTTCTTTTTGGTACTCAAAATTGTCTAGTTCAATAAGATTATTTTCAACATCCTTTATAGTGGTATTTTTATCAGAATTTAATGAATTAAGATTTTTATTAAAAATGATATCTTCACTTTCAATAACGTAATTTTCTGAAGTAATTATTTTAGTTTGTCCATTCGTTCTATAAATTTTACTGTTTTCGTTGTACTCTGCATCGTTAGCTGTTATAGTATTATTCTCATTATCAATTATTTGAATATTATATTTAAATTTAATAACTCCTTTTTTTCTGTTATATTCTGCAAAATCGCTTTTAATTTTAAGATTATCATCAGTTTTTACATAAACTTCGTTTTTAAATGTTGAGATCTCTTTATCTTTATCTAGAGAAATATCCAAAGATTGTATCTCAAGATTTTTTGCAAATAATGAGTTAAAAAATAAAAGAAAGACTAAAGAAAAAAAAAAGTTATTTTTCATTTATCTGTATCAACCCTATAAATGTGAATAAACTTAAGGCAATTATCGGCGCCCAAATTGATAATATCAAAGGTATTTTATCTATTTGTCCTAAAGCCAAAGAAAGATCTTTTAAATAATATACTATAATTACGAGCACTAAACCTATTACACTCATTTTTAAATTATTTTTCTTTTTTAAATTACCCATAGTTAAAATAGAAGCAATACCAGTCATTAATAGCAAGAAAAATGGCAAAGCAAGTAGCGTGTGAAGACTTTGGTTTAAGAAGTTTTTATTATAACCACTATCTAATAATTTATTATAATTAAAAACTAAGTCCATAAATGACATGGTGTCAAAATTCTTGAAGAGATTATTGATTTTATTCAAATCATAAATAGAATTAATATTATATTCCTCAAAAAAGGTTTTATCAATTATACCTTGATCAGATTTAAAAATATTAGTTTCAAATAATATCCATTCGCTATCTTTAATATTAGCTTTTTCAGCTGTTATTTTATTAATCAAATTAGATTTATCATCAAAGTGAAAAATTGTTACATCTTTTAAAAAATTTCCTTCAAGTTTTTTTGATGAGATAAATCTATGTTTGTTGTTCAGTTTTTCTTTAATCCAAAGACCATCCCTTTTAAAATTAATCAAATGATCAACATCACGAGAATAATTAGATTTCACCTGTTCATAATATTTTGACATTGATGAGGTGATTGGATTTATAATGAATAGAACTAACCATCCAATCAAAAAAGCACAAAAAGCTAAGATAATAAAAATTTTAATATTAGAGTATCCAAATATCTTAATTGTTAAAAGATCTTTATTGCCTTTAATACTTAACATAAACCATAAACTTGAAATAAAAATTATAAAAGGCAAAATTTTTATTATTAAACTGGGGATATAAATACTAGTAAGAACTAGAGGTGTAAAAATACTTACATTTATATTTTTAAAAAATTCAACTTCCTCAAACAAATTTAATATGAGTCCAAAACAATAAAAAATACCTACTACAATTAAAAAATTTTTTGTAAAATTTTTTATAATATAATTTAAAATTATTTTATTCATTTATTCATACCGTCTCTTTTGAAAAATTTTTAATTAATATCGCATAAATTATTATTGTGAGCAAAATAGGAGATAGTAAAAATAAATAAAATACTGAGTCGTAAATTCCAGTGTATCGAACTAATAATTCAACAATAATCAATAAAGAAAAATTATAAAAAAATATTAAATTTTTATTAAAATATTTTTTTTTGGAACTTATTATTAAAAGTGAACAAATTAAAGCAATCACAGGAATGTAAAAGGGTAACACAACTCTTCTATTTAAAGATGAAATTATTTCTTTTTTAGCTGCACAATTTGGATTTAGCAAATCTTTTTCAAAAAAACAATTAATCAATTTCATAGTTGATGACTCTTGAAGCTTTGGGTCCTTAATTGTGTTTGTATTTACCTTACTTAAATCAATATTGAGCTGGTCAAATTTAATAATTTCATTATCAAAATTATTTTTACTCGATGAGATAATTTGTCCATTGAGTAATATTATTCTTTTGTCATCTACGACTCCTTTTTGAGCAACAATATTAGTGACAGAATTTTTTGATGTATCAGAACTTAAACTTTTAAAATTATTTCCTCTATCTTGCATAAAAACATTTTCAAGTTGATTATTACTTTTTTTCTCAACAAAGAAAATTAAATTTTTATATGAGTCATTAAATTCTTGAATTTTTAATGTTGGTAAAATTGAATTATAATCTTCTTGGCTAAGAAGAGACCTAGATTTGTTCAAAGATAAGGGAGTAAGAAAAGTTGTAAAAAATAAATAAATTATTAATGCAAAAAAAGAAGAAATAAAGAAAACATTAACTATTTGAATTTTTTTTACACCTGCTGTCCATAAAATTAATAACTCATTATTTTGCAAATGCTTTACGACAAATATAGTTAATGCAATTAAAAAAGAAAATGGAATAAACTTTGGAGCTATACCTAAAAAGTTTAATACAGAATAATTAAAATAAATGCTAAGGGGATAACCACTTTCGACAATCAAGTCTAAAAAATTTACAGCCCGTACAGTCAAAGCTATAATTGACAAGCCAAATAGAATAACTAAAAACGTTTTAAAAATTTCAGTTATAAAATTTCGATAAATTATGTTTTGAAGCATTGGATTATAATGTATATAGATAATGCATCCATAAAATAAATTCAACTTAAGAGTGAACAATGTTAAATTTACCTTTGAAATATGATATATTAGAACATATAAACCAAATAAACCTAAAATGGAGCGATTAAAATTTCATGTCTATAAAAATTAACTACCTTAACAAAGTGAATAGCAACTCTAACTCTAATATCGTTTTATTTACTAATGAAAAATTCAATATCAGCAATTTAAGAAGATTTATGTCGGATCATGAATTTTCCTACATAAATGATCTTCTAAAAACAAGTGATTTGAAAAAAAATATTTTTGTATACGAATTAACCTCAAAAAAAAAAATAGTTTTAATTTCAATTAAAAATAAATTTAAAGTTTCTGATATCGAAAATTTAGGGGCCGAATTTTACGGAAGAATAAACTATGGGAAGAATAGTGAATATAATATTAATTCTGACAGTATTGAAAGTAAAAATAAAAATTTTTTAGGTTATTTCCTTCATGGACTTAAATTAAAATCGTATGAGTTTAATAAATATAAAACAAAAAAAGAAAAAAGAATTATCTTAATTAATGTGTTGGGAAGTAAAAACAAGCCGTCAGCACAAAATCAATTAAAATTTAAAGCTTTAGAAGAAGGAACGTTTTATGCAAGGGATTTAGTTTCAGAACCAGGAAATATTTTACACCCAGATGAATATGCTAAAAGGCTTAACAATTTGAAAAAAGATGGTTTAAAAATAAATATATATGACGAAAAAAAATTAAAAAAATTAGGAATGAATGCTTTGCTAGGTGTTGGAATGGGAAGTATTAGAGGATCTTATCTTGTTACAATGGAATGGAATGGAGTAAAAAATAATTCAAAACCTCTTGCTTTTGTAGGTAAAGGAGTGACATTTGACACAGGTGGTTACTCATTAAAACCAGCAAGGTTCATGGAAGATATGACTTATGACATGGCCGGTTCCGCAGCAGTCGTTGGTTTAATGAAAAATTTAGCAATAAGAAAAGCAAAAATCAATGCTGTAGGAGTTGTTGGACTAGTAGAAAATATGGTTAGCGGTGTTGCTCAAAGGCCGGGGGATATTGTAAAATCATATAGTGGTAAAACTATAGAAGTTCTTAATACTGATGCGGAGGGTAGATTAGTTTTAGCCGATGCTTTATCATTTACAGAAAAAAAATTTAAACCAAAATTAATTGTTGATTTAGCAACCTTGACTGGTGCTATTATAGTTTGTTTAGGATCTGAATACGCAGGACTTTTTTCAAATGATGACAAACTTTCTAATCAAATTTTAAATGCTGGTCAAAAAGTTGAGGAAAAATTATGGAGAATGCCTCTTCATAAAAATTATGATAAATTAATGGACTCAAAAAATGCTGATATGCAAAATATAAATTACGTAGGTGGAGCAGGATCAACTACAGCAGCTCAGTTTTTACAAAGATTTATATTAAACAAAACCCCATGGGCTCATCTAGATATAGCTGGAATGGCTTTTTCAAAATATGGTGGTGCCTTGAATTCAAGAGGAGCAACAGGATTTGGTGTAAGACTATTAAATCAACTAATAGAGGAGTATTATGAGTAACATAGAACAAACTTTATCAATTATTAAACCTGATGCTGTTGAAAGGAATTTAATAGAAGATATTAAAAAAATTTTTACTGAAAATAATTTAAGTATTAAAGAAAGTAAAAAAATCCATATTTCTAAAGACGAAGCTGCTGATTTCTATAAAGTACATCAATCTAAACCTTTTTATAATGATTTATGTCTCTATCTATCCTCAGGACCTATAGTCGTAATGATATTAGAGGGAAAAAATGCAATTAAAGAAAATAGAAAACTTATGGGAGCAACCGATCCAAAAGACGCAGAAAATAATACAATTAGAAAATTATATGGAATTTCAATAGACAAAAACTCTGTGCATGGATCAGACTCATTGGAAAATGCAAAAAAAGAAATAGAATTTTTTTTTAAAAGTTAGTTTTTTCTAAAAATCTTTATTATAGCTTCAGGAAAAGCTCTATATTCGAGTTTGTGAGTTTTTTCCTGTAAAATTAGCTCATTATCATCATCGTTAACAAAAAAAAATTTTTGGATTATTTTACTCCCACCATCTAGCTTTTCATTTACATAGTGAACTGTGCACCCTGCTTTTACTTCTTTTTCTTTTAATATCCTAGAAAAAGTATTTAGACCTTTAAACTTAGGTAAAAGAGAGGGATGAATGTTAATAATTTTTTTTTGGTAATTCATAATTAAATTTTTTGAAATGATTTTCATAAATCCTGCCAGGCAAATAAAAGATATTTTGTACTTTTGTAAATTTAATAAAATTTTATTTTCATAATTTTTAAGTTTTGTATTAATAAAAATATATGGTATTTTGAATTTTTTAGCGTAATTAATACCTTCAGCTTTTCTATTGTTGCTTATAACAAGACTTATTTTAATTGGAAAATTAGCATGTCTGGAGTGAGCGATAAGATTTTTAAGATTAGTACCCTTTCCTGAAATAAAAATACAAGTATTTCTCTTTACCATTTTAATTGATTTAGTAAATTTACTTTTTTGTTATTTTTAGAAATATAACCAATCTCATATGGGATAAAATTATGAGGGAAAAATTTTTTTATTTTAAAAACATTTTTTTTTGGCACAATTAAACAAAAACCAACTCCACAATTAAATGTTCTCATCATTTCTTGATTTGAAATATTTTTACTTTTCAGCCACTTAAAAATTTTTATTATTTTTATTTTTGAAAGGTCAATATTTAATGTAAAATTTTTAGGAACTGATCTTAACAAATTTTCAATTAAACCACCTCCAGTAATGTGCGCAGCAGCACTAATAAGATTTCTATCTATTAATTTTAAAACTTCCTTAGAATAAATTTTTGTAGGTTTTAAAATTTCTTTCTTTAATTTATTTGAAATTTTATTTTTTTTTAAAATAGATCTTACCAGTGAATAACCATTAGAATGAATTCCGTTAGATGGAATTGCTAAAATAATATCTCCTTTTTTGACATTTTTTTTTTCTAAAATTTTTTTTTTTGAAACAATACCTACACTGAACCCTGCTAAATCAAATTTATCTTTAGCGTAAATATCTGGCATTTCTGCTGTTTCTCCTCCGATAAGTTTACATTCGGATATTTTACAACCTTTAAAAATACCTTTTAAAATTTTTTTTGCTTTTTTTAAATCTAATTTACCTACTGCAATATAGTCTAAAAAAAATAATGGTTTTGCACCTTGCACAATTAAATCATTCACACACATAGCTACTAAATCAATTCCAATGGTATCAAATTTTTTATATTTATTGGCTAAATCTATTTTTGTGCCCACTCCATCAGTGCACGAAACTATAACCGGATCCTTAATTTTAAGATTGCTTATGTCAAACAACGAACCAAATCCTCCAATAATATCTTTTTTTGGAGATCCTTTCGTTTTTTTGACATCTTTATTGGATAATTTAGATATATGTTTAACTAATTTATTTGCTAACGAAATGTTAACACCGCTTTTTTTATAACTATTTTCATTTTTTTTCATTTATAAATTAGTAATTAGATTTTATGAAATTATATAAATTAATGTTATTTATTTTAATTATTTTTTTTAAAACTGAAACTATTTTTTCAGAAAATAATTTATTTACTGTTAATAATATTCAATTAGAAAAAAAAAATAAAATAACAAATGATGCTCTTGCAGATTTAGCTATTAAAAAAGGGTTTGACCAGCTGTTGAACAGAATATTATTAAAAGAGGATGCTAACAAATTTTTAGATTTAAGTTTTCCATCGATCAAACAGTTAGCAACTTATTATCAAATCACGAAAATTTCAAATCAAAAACCTGGGGAGAACTTAGTAAATTTTAGCGTCACATTCGATAAAGACAAAATTCATAACTTATTTTACAAAAGAGGAATTTCCTATTCAGAGATTCTAGATAAAGAACTATATATTTTACCTATTCTAATTAAAAATAATGAAATTTTTATTTTTAATAATAAT
>CACEBP010000021.1 GCA_902557785.1 uncultured Pelagibacteraceae bacterium
ATCTTTTCTAAAAAAATACTTCTTTTGTCTAACGTTTGTGACTGTGATGAAGCCCAAGCACCTATTCGATTTTTATATGGTCTGGAATTATAATAATCGTCTGCTTCTTTTTTGGTAACTTCTTCCACGCTTCCAACTACTCTCACCTGACGTCTCAAACTTTTCCAGTGAAAGCACATTGAAGCTTTAAGATTTTCCTTCAACTCACTTCCTTTTTTACTATTAAAATTAGTATAAAAAACAAAACCTTTATCACTTAATCCTTTTAACAAAACCATCCTAACATTGGGTTGATTGTCTTTACTTGAAGTAGCTACTGCTACTGCATTTGGGTCGTTAATTTCAGACTTCTCAGCCTCAGCAAACCATTTTTTAAACAATTCTATTGGATTATCCAAATCGTCAAAACATCTGTCTATACCAAGGGAATTTTTGCCATTTTTTTGATTCATATATTTAATAAAATAAACTATACATTATTTACTTATGTCTTTTAATACTTTTGGAAAAATATTCCGTTTTACTACTTGGGGAGAGTCTCATGGTCCCGCAATAGGCTGCGTAATTGATGGTTGTCCACCTAATATTCCATTAACTGAAAAAGATATTCAAGCTGATATGGAAAGAAGAAGACCTGGGCAGTCTAAATTTACTACTCAAAGGAAAGAACCGGACAAAGCAATTATTCTGTCTGGCATATTTGAGGGCAAAACAACAGGTACACCTATTTCAATTATCATTTACAATGAAGATAAGAAATCTAGAGACTACGAGTCAATCAAGAATAAATTTAGACCTGGGCATGCTGATTATACTTACTTTAAAAAATATGGTATTCGAGATTTTAGAGGTGGCGGTCGCCAATCAGCTAGAGAAACTGCTAGTAGGGTTGCGGCGGGTGCTGTGGCTCGTGTTGTACTGAAGAAAATTTTAGGTAAAAAATTTAACGTTATAGGTGCTGTGACTCAATTAGGTTTAATGTCATGTGACAGATCTAATTGGAACAACACAGAGATAAGAAAGAATCCTTTTTTCTGTCCTGACAAAAAATCTGTTAAGTTATGGGAAAAATATCTTCTAGCAGTAAGAAAAGCAGGATCGTCATGTGGTGCAATAATTGAATTGAGAGCTACCGGAATTCCAGTTGGTTTGGGAGCACCAATATATTCAAAACTTGATACTGATATTTCAGCTGCATTAATGAGCATCAATGCAGTAAAAGGTGTAAATATTGGATCAGGCATGAATGCAGCTTTTTTAAGCGGCGAAGAAAACTCTGATGAAATAAGAAAAAGTTCTGGAAAAATAAAATTTAAAACTAATCATGCTGGAGGAATTCTTGGTGGAATTTCTTCAGGTCAAGATATTGTAGCATCTTTTGCTGTTAAGCCAACTTCATCTATATTAACAAGCAGAGAAACCGTAGATAAAAAAGGAAAGAATACAAATATTTCTGTTAAAGGACGTCATGATCCATGCGTAGGAATTAGAGCAGTACCTATTGGTGAAGCAATGATCAATTGTGTTTTACTTGATCATTTATTAATGCACAGAGCACAGTGTGGTTAATTAGGAATCTTATTTCTGCTTTTAGCTAAAATAATATTTGAGTTAAGTGTCTCCTTAACTTTGTGAGCTATAGAAGAGCTATCTAAACCTGCAGTTTCGTACATTTTCTCTGGTGTATCTTGATCAATAAAAATATCTGGTAAGATCATAGATCTGAATTTTAAACCTCTATCAAACACTCCCCTATCCGATAAAAACTGCATTACATGAGCTCCAAAACCACCTATGGACCCTTCTTCGATTGTTATTAAAACTTCATGATTAGATGCTACTTCCATAATTAATTTTTCATCTAATGGTTTTGCAAATCTTGCATCTATAATTGTACAATCAATCCCTTTTTTTAAAAGTTCCTCTGAAGCTTTTTTACATTCTTCTAATCGTGTTCCAAAATTTATTAAAGCTACTTTTTTTCCTTCTTTGATTACTCTTCCTTTGCCGATTTCAAGAATTTCTTTTATAGAGGGCAGCTCAACCCCAATTCCATTTCCTCTTGGGTATCTAAAAGCAGATGGGCGGTCATTTATGTTTACTGAAGTATTTATCATTTTAACCAATTCTGATTCATCACTTGCTGCCATTACAACAAAATTTGGTAAAGTTGAAAGATAAGTAATATCGAAAGAGCCGGCGTGTGTTGGTCCATCTGCACCAACTAGCCCCGCACGGTCAATTGCAAATCTCACAGGCAATGATTGTAAAGCGACGTCATGAACAACTTGATCATAAGCTCTTTGTAGAAAAGTAGAGTAGATTGCAGCATAAGGCTTGTATCCCTCTGTAGCTAATCCTGCTGCAAACGTGACTGCATGCTGCTCGGCTATTCCCACATCAAACGTTCTATCTGGGAATTTTTTTTCAAATAAATTTAAACCTGTTCCTGATGGCATAGCTCCCGTAATACCAATGATTTTGGTATCTTGCTCAGCATGTTTAATTAAGGTTTCAGCAAATACCTTAGTATAAGATAGAATATTTGATTTTGATTTGGCTTGTTCACCAGTAGAAACATTAAATTTAGATACACCGTGATATTTGTCACCTGAGTCTTCTGCTGGTTTATATCCCTTTCCTTTTTGTGTTCTAACGTGAATTAATACAGGTCCTTGATGATTAGAATTTTTAACATTTTCAAAAATTTGAACTAAATTTTCAACATCATGACCATCTATTGGTCCTACATAATAAAAACCTAATTCACTAAATAACGTTCCACCTGTAACAATATTCCTCAACAAATCTTCAGCTTTGCCAGCTTTTTGACTAAACCTTTTTGAGAAAGATGAAATAATCATTTTGAATGTTTCTCTCAAACTGAAATATAATTTTCCTGATAATAGTTTTGCCAAATATTTGCTCATGGCCCCAACCGGTCTTGCTATGGACATATCATTATCGTTTAAAACAACTATTAATTTTGACTTTAGAGCGCCAGCATTATTCATTGCCTCGTAAGCCATGCCTGCACTCATCGCCCCGTCACCAATAACTGCTATTACGTTATTGTTATTGTTCGATAATTTTTTTGCTACTGCCATTCCAAGTGTAGATGAAATTGATGTAGAACTATGAGCTGCACCAAAAGGATCATATTCACTCTCAGCTCTTTTAGTGAATCCAGATAGACCCCCGCCCTTACGAAGTGTTTTTATTCTATCTCTTCTTCCTGTAATAATTTTATGTGGGTAGCACTGGTGACTGACATCCCAAACTAATTTATCATTAGGTGTGTCAAATACATAATGCAGGGCTATAGTTAATTCTACCACTCCTAAACCTGCACCTAAATGTCCCCCTGTCTCAGAAACTACATCGATTAACTCATCTCTCAACTCATCTGAAATTTGTCTAAGATCATCTTTTTTAAATTTTCTTAAATCAGCAGGAAAGTTTATTTGTTTAATAAGTCTAACCATTAAAATTTTCTCTCTAATATAAATTCAATTGTAGTAATTAATTCTTTAGCTTTTTTTCCATGTTTTTCTAATTTTCGCAATATCTTTCTCTTTAAATTATATGCGAACATATAAGCTTTTTTTTCTCCCATAATATTGATTAAAGTGGATTTGCCTTTTTTACTATCTTTTTTAACTGGCTTTCCGACCAATTTTCTAGAACCCTTGTTATCCAAAAAGTCATCTGCTAATTGAAATAGTAAACCAATTTCTTCTCCAAGATTACTTAAAAAATATTTTTCTTTATTTTTTTGATTTGCTATTGCCCCAACAGAGTACATGCAAAAATTAAATAATTTTCCTGTTTTTTTCTTTTGCATATCAATTATTTGGTTAATTCTTTTTTTTTTGTTTTCAAATTTTAAATCTAATTCTTGCCCTCCTGCTATACCTGTGTGTCCAGAGCAACTTGCCAAAAATTCGATTATTTCATTTTTAACTCTTGGATTAATCAAATATTTTTTATCGGCAATAATTTCAAAAGCCAATGTAAGCAGGGAACTACCAGCTAATACTGCTGAAGCTTCTCCAAATTTAACATGTGTCGATGGCTTTCCTCTTCTAATCGAGTCGTTATCCATGCATGGAAGATCATCATGTATTAAAGAATAAGAGTGCATACACTCAACTGCTGCACAAATATTTAATAATTTTTTTTCT
>CACEBP010000022.1 GCA_902557785.1 uncultured Pelagibacteraceae bacterium
ATCTTTTGTTCTACAACTGCGGTAAAAACATAAAATTTTGCAAAAAATCCTCCGAGCGGTGGGATGCCCGCTAATGAAAATAAAATTACTAAAAATGAAATAGCTAACATTGGATGTTTTTTAGAAATGCCTGATAAGTCAGAAATATTTTCTTTATACTCACCATCTTTTTTCAACAAATACAAACATGAAAAAGCCCCTATATTCATTACAACATAAATAGAAATATAAACTATTGCACTTTCATAACCTGAGATCATACCTGTTGCTACGCCTGCTAAAGCGTATCCTATATGTCCTATTGAACTATAAGCTAATAATCTCTTAACATTTTTTTGTCCAATTGCAGCGACTGCACCTAAAATCATCGAAGCTATAGATATAAAAATAATTATTGTTTGCCACTCCATTAATATTTTTGAAAAAGGAATAAACATAAACTTTATTAAAACAGCTAGTCCGGCAACTTTTGGAACTACTGCAAAATAACTTGTTATTGAGGTAGGCGCTCCTTCATACACGTCAGGTGTCCACATATGAAAAGGAACTGCTGAAACTTTAAATGCAAGTCCAACCAAAATAAAAACCATTGCAAACACTGCACCAATATTTTCTTTTCCTAATTCATTTGCGATTAAATCAAAATTAGTTGATCCAGTAAATCCATATAGTAAAGAAGAATTACTTTTTTGCCCTTTAGGTGGGTCTGGAGAAATCGGCATGAATATGAATCTTTATGCTTACGGCAAAGAGGACAATCAAAAATGGATTATCGTTGATCTTGGCGTGACTTTTGCAGATGAGTCTATTCCGGGTATTGATTTAATTATGCCAGATCCTGGTTTTATCATTGATAAAAAGGATGACCTGCTAGGTATTGTTTTAACACACGCGCATGAAGATCACATCGGTGCGGTAGCACATATTTGGCCGGACTTGAAATGCAAGTTGTATGCCACACCCTTTACTGCAGCATTAATAACTGAAAAATTCAAAGAAAAAAAAATTGATATTTCCTCTTTTTTAAAAATTGTTCCATTAAATAGTAAAATCAAACTAGGGGATTTTGAAATAGATTTTGTTACTCTTACTCATTCAATTTTAGAGCCGAATGGATTAAGTATTAAAACACCTTTAGGAACAATTTTACATACAGGAGATTGGAAAATAGATCCAAATCCATTAATTGGAAATAAAATCGATGAAGATAAATTAAAAAAAATCGGCGATGAAGGTGTTTCAGCAATGATATGTGACTCAACTAACATTTTCAGTCCTGGAAGAGCAGGATCAGAGTCTGATGTAAGAGATAGCTTGTTACGTATAATGGAATTAAAAACAAAAAGAATTTTAGTAACTTCATTTGCTTCAAATGTGGCTCGAATGGAATCAATATTTTATTGTGCTAAAAAAACAGGTAGAGCCATCTGTTTGGTAGGCAGGTCAATGCATAGAATATTTAAAGCAGCTAAAAAGTGTGGTTATTTAAAAGGATTAATTGATCCAATTGAGCCGAGGGATGCGAAAAAAGTTGCAAAAAATAAAATTCTTTATTTAGCAACTGGTAGCCAGGGAGAGCCTATGGGAGCCATGAGTAGAATTGTTAAAGGTTCACACCCAGAAGTATTTTTAGAGGAGGGAGATTGTGTAATTTTTTCATCTAAAATCATTCCTGGAAATGAAAAAAAACTTTACAACTTACAAAATCAAATAGTCAGAAACAATATTGAAATTATAAGTGAAGAAAATGCTTTTGTTCATGTTTCCGGTCATCCTAATAGAGATGATTTAAAAGATATGTACAAATGGGTAAAACCAAAAAGTGTTATCCCTGTCCATGGTGAACATAGACATATGCAAGAGCACGTAAATTTTGCCAAAGAAATGCAAGTTCCAAAAACTTTATTGATTGAAAACGGGGACATAATTAAACTTTTACCTGGAGATGCTCCCAAAGTAGTAGATAAAGCTCCGTCGGGAAGAGTTTATTTAGACGGCAGTATTAACGTTGAAACAGATGCTCAATCAATAAAAGATAGAAAAAATCTATCAATTAATGGGTACTTAGAAATTACACTTTTGGTATCAAATAATGGGAAGATTAAAAAACCAATTATTTCATTTAAAGGTATTCCTGAAAAAGAAAATTCTGAGCATTTTATTTTTGATATGGAAGATGAGATTTTAAATATTTGTAGAACTTTCTCTTTAGATAATAAAAATCAACAAAAAAATTTGATAGAAACACTTAAACAAAATTGTAGGAGAATCGTTAGAGAAAAAACTGGAAAAAAACCTTTTACAAACATAAATATAGCGAGAATCTAGTGGGCATAACTGGTTCAATTATAGTTTATGTATTAATTTGGTGGATAATTTTCTTTTCTGTTTTGCCTGTAGGAATTCAATCAAATAAAGAAAAATTTAAAGCAAGAATAGAAGGAGCTGATCCAGGAGCCCCTAATAATCCTAAAATAGCAAAAAAATTTTTAATTACTACGATAATTACTTCAATAATCTTTATTGTAATATATTATCTAGTTGAATTTGATTTTTTAAATTTAAGAAAATATTTGCAATAATATGTATCTATCACAATTATTTATTCCTATAACTAAAAATTTACCCGCTGAGGCTAAAATTAAGTCTCATCAGCTAATGTTACAAACCGGCATGATTAGACAAGCTTCTGCAGGAATTTATTCTTGGCTGCCATTAGGATTTAAAGTCATGAAAAAAATTGAGCAAATAGTGAGAGAGGAGCAAAATTCTATTGGAGCCCAAGAGATGTTAATGCCAACTATTCAATCAGCTGAAATCTGGAAAGAGAGTGGCAGATACGAAGATTATGGTGAAGAGATGTTAAGAATTAAAGATCGACAAGGAAGGGAAATGCTTTATGGACCAACAAATGAGGAATTAATTACGGACGTTTTTAGATCCAGCGTAAAATCTTACAAATCTCTTCCTCAAATTCTTTATCATATACAATGGAAGTTTAGAGATGAAATAAGACCAAGATTTGGCGTAATGAGATGCAAAGAATTTTTCATGAAAGATGCCTACTCTTTTGATTTGACGGACGATGACGCAAAAAAATCTTATAACAAAATGTTTTTTTCTTATTTAAAAACTTTTAACAGATTAGGTTTAAAAGCCATACCAATGGCTGCAGACACTGGTCCTATTGGTGGAGACCTTTCACACGAATTTATTATTTTAGCAGAAACTGGTGAGAGCCAAATATTTGCTGATAAAAGAATATTTGAGATTGATTTAGATAAATATAATTTTAGTAATGAGTCTCTCTCTAAAATGAGAAAAGACTTTACCGATATTTATGCAGCAACAGATGAAAAATTTGATGAAAAAAAATTCAATTTGGAAGTTGAAACAAAAAATCAGATTAAAACAAAAGGTATTGAAGTAGGACATATTTTTTACTTCGGAGATAAGTACTCAAAACCAATGAATTGTTTAATAGATGATAAAAGTGGAAAAAAAATTTCTGTTAAAATGGGATCATATGGTATTGGCGTTTCCAGACTCGTAGGTGCTACAATTGAGGCAAATTATAATAACGGTGTAATGAAATGGCCAAAGTCAATATCACCATTTGATGTAGTAATCATTCCAAGCATTAGCAAAAACAATAAAGAAAACATGAAAAAAGCTGAAAAAATTTATCAAGAATTAAAAAAACAAAATATTGACGTATTGTTGGATGATGTTGATGAGAATATGTCAAATAAATTTAAAAAACATGACTTAATAGGTATTCCTTTTCAAATTATTATCGGATCAAAATCTGAGGAAAATAAATTTGAGTTTAAAGAGTTAAACTCTGAAAGTGAAATATTGAGTCTAGAAGTTATCAAATCTAAACTTAAAAAATAATATTTTGTTCACAAAAATAGAAAGACTAATTTCATCGAGAAATTTAAGACCTAAAAAAAAAGAAGGTTTTTTAAAAATAAT
>CACEBP010000023.1 GCA_902557785.1 uncultured Pelagibacteraceae bacterium
AATTATCGTATATGAGCATTCTTACTGAATTTGATCCAAGATCTATTATGGCTTGCTTAGACTTTTTATTAGACTGAAATTTAAAAAGATTTTTTAATTCTGGTTTCATTTTACTAATCTTAAATTTTGAGGTTTAGCTCTTAAAATTGACTTACCACGACCTGATAAACTTGGGTTCTTCATGAAATAAGAATGTGCGGAAAAGCCTTTTTCTTGTTCTTTATGATAGTTTCCCAAACTATCTAAATACCATGTTTCTGATTTATCTTTGAAGTTGGCTA
This sequence comes from uncultured Pelagibacteraceae bacterium, assembly GCA_902557785.1. Lineage (GTDB taxonomy): Bacteria > Pseudomonadota > Alphaproteobacteria > Pelagibacterales > Pelagibacteraceae > Pelagilacustribacter. Next base: position 282 of record CACEBP010000023.1, read on the forward strand.
ACATAATTTGATCTAAAATTTGCTCATGCACAGTATTATTTTCTATCGGAATTATAATTTCAATTCTTCTATCTAAATTTCTAGGCATTAAATCTGCAGATGAAATATATACCTGATTCTCTCGAGAGGGCATATAACTACCATTTGCAAAACAATAAATTCTTGAGTGTTCTAAAAATCTACCAATAATGCTTTTTACTTTTATATTTTCAGATTGACCTTTAATTCCGGGTCTTAAGCAACATACTCCTCTTACTGATAAATTTATTTTTACTCCTGCATTTGAAGCTTCATAAAATTTCTTAATTATTCCAGGGTCTACAAGAGAATTCATTTTTGCCCATATTTCTGCAGGTTTTCCTTTACTTGCATTTACAATTTCATTATCAATTTTTTCTTCAAAAAAATTCCTACTATTTAATGGAGACATAAAAATTTTATTCAATTTTTTTGGTTTTGCATAACCAGTTACATAATTGAAAAATTTTTCGACGTCTTTGGCCAAGTCTTGACTAGAGCTAAACAGTGACAAGTCAGTATAAATTTTTGCATTAATTGGATGATAGTTTCCTGTGCCTAAGTGAACATAGCTTCGCGTTTTAGCTCCTTCTTTTCTTAAAACTAAACTTGCCTTTGCATGCGTTTTATATTTTGCGAATCCATAAACAATTTGAACACCAGCTTTCTCTAGTTTCCTAGATAATTCAATATTAGCTTCCTCATCAAATCGAGCTTTTATTTCTATTACGGCTGTAACAACTTTTCCGTTTTCTGCTGCTTTACTTAGTGCTTTTACGATAGGAGAGTCAGGTGTGGTTCGATACAAAGTTTGTTTGATACCGATAACTTTGGGATCTTTTGCTGCAGCTTCTAAAAATTGAATTACTACATCAAAAGTTTCAAAAGGGTGGTGTACAACAAAATCTTTACTTCTTATAGCTGAAAAAAATTTATCATCAAATTCCTTCAATCTTTCAACTTCTCTAGGATTAAACTTTTTAAATCTCAGCTTTGGATCTTTCTTTTTACAAATTTCATCTATATCTTGTATTCCAACTAATCCTTCAACCTCATAAATATGATCTTCATCCATTTTAAATTTTTTTGAAATAAAATTTAAAAGGTTTTTATTTGAGTTAGTGAGTACTTCAAGTTTAACTACGTTTCCCCTTCTTCTTTTCTTAATTGCTTTTTCAAAATACCTTACAAGATCAGCAGCTTCATCATCTATTTCAATTTCGCTGTCTCTAATTATTTTAAACTGCAAACTTGCCTCGATATTATGGTCTGGAAATATTTCATTTGCAAACTTACAAATTACGTCATCAATTGTGATAAATTCATTTATTGTTTTAGAATTATTTAGCGATATAAATTTTGGAAGTGCTCTTGGTATAACTATAATTGCATTTAGTTCTCTTTTTTTTTTTATTCTTGTCATTCTTAGTAAAATTGCTTGGCCTTTATTTGGTATAAAAGGAAAGGGATGTGATGGGTCAATGGCAGTAGGTGTTATTATAGGATAAATTGTTTCCTGAAAATATTCTCTTAAATACATAAGATCCTTCTTATTTAGTTCTGACATTTTTCGAATGAAAATTTTTTCTTTCGATAGCTCTTTTTTCAACTCTAGGAACGCTTCGTTTTGCTTCTTTAATAGATCTTTAGTTTTTAATACGACTCTATTCAATTGATCCTCTGCAGTTAATCCATCTGCGCTTAATTCGTCAAAACCATCTTTAATTTGATTAAAAAGTCCAGCGACTCTTACCATAAAAAATTCATCTAAATTTGTACCTGCGATTGACAAAAATTTTACTCTTTCAAATAGAGGATTTGTTTTATCTTTTGACTCTTCTAAAACACGATCATTAAACTGAAGCCAAGATAATTCTCTGTTTATGAGTTGATTGCTAATATTTGCGTTTTCTGAAAATGATGCTTTCGACATATATAAATGTTAAATTAAAAATATGTTTAAATTATATGCGATGAGACACGCTAAATCTAGTTGGGATTTTCCAGATTTAGATGATCATGACAGGCCATTGAATAAAAGAGGGGTAAATTCAGCAAAATTAATTTGTGAATTTTTTATTAAAAAGAAATTAAAATTTGATTTAGTTTATTGCTCATCCTCTAAAAGGACAATACAAACATTAAATATATTGTCAGAAAAAATCAGTTTTAAGAAAATTATTAAAAAAAAAGCGCTTTATCATGCTAGTGAGGATGAAATTATTCATATCTTAAAACAAACAGGTGATAATTATAAAACTTTACTTTTAATCAATCATGAACCTTCAATAAGTGAACTAATAAATAGAATTTGTCTTAAAGAAAATTCTGACCAATTTGAAAATTTAAAAAGAAAATTTCCTACTGCAGCCGTTGCTGAGGTAAGTTTTAATTTCAATGATTGGGAGAAGTTATTAAAAGTTAAAGGAAAATTAATATCATTTATAAAGCCAAAAGATCTTCAAGCATCTAAGGAATAGCCAGCAGATCTAACTGTTCTGATAAGATCTTTCTTGCCATCAATATTTATTGCTTTTCTTAGTCTTCTTATATGAACATCTATAGTTCTGGACTCAACATAAATATCATCTCCCCATACAGAATTTAGAAGTTGCTCACGCGAATATACTCTTTTTGGATTCTTTATTAAAAAATCAATTAGTTTAAATTCGGTTGGGCCGACTATAACTTGTTTATCTGCTCTATAAACTCTTCGTTGAACTCTATCTACTTTTAGATCCTCAAACTCTACAACATCAGCGGCAACGCTTGGTTTAGATCTCTTTAATAAAGCGTTAACTCTTGCAATAAGTTCTTTTTGGCTGAATGGCTTAGTTACGTAGTCATCAGCTCCTGTTTCAAATCCTTTTAGTTTGTCTTCTTCTTCACCTTTGGCTGTTAACATAATGATTGGGATATTTTTGTGAAGATTACTTCTTTTCAAATTTTTACAGACTTCAACACCTGAGATATCTGGCAACATCCAATCTAATAAAATTAAATCAGGATTTTTCTCCTTTATATTTCTAATAGCGTCTTCTCCATTGACTGCATAATCAACTTTGTGACCCTCTTTTTCTAAATTGTATTTAAGTAAAGTTACGATGGGCATTTCATCTTCAACTATGAATAAATTTGCCCTCATTATCCTTTTGGTCGGTCTCCCTCTAAATAATCTCCTGTAATCAGAAAATAAACTTGCTCTGCAATATTGGTTGCATGATCTCCAATCCTCTCAATATTTTTAAGCATGAAAAGTAGTTGGGTTACTTTTTGTATATCGTTTTTATTTTTTTCTAAATGCTTTACTGCAGCTTCCATATTAGAATTAGTCATTTGATCTATTTCTTCATCAGAATTCCAAACATTTTCTGCTGTATCTTTAGCTCTATGTAAATACGAATTTAAAACTGCATTGACTTGTTTTGATGCTTTTAAACCAGCTATTTCAAAATTTTTAGTAATATCATTAGGTAAATCAGTTCCAATTTTAGTTAATCGTTTTGAGATGTTTTTTGCTAAATCACCAATTCTCTCTAAGTCTGA
>CACEBP010000024.1 GCA_902557785.1 uncultured Pelagibacteraceae bacterium
GCAAAAAGGTAAATGAGTCTGATGGTTATTGCGCAGCCTTACCTTATTTTCTTTATAATAACTCAGAGACCGATCTAAAGAGAGTTATAAAAAGTGTAGCTAATTCTAAAATAAACGAAACTTATGCTTTAGCTAAACTGAAGATCATTAGTATAGCTAATGATAATAAGAAAGACCCGGTCCGGTTTTTTGTGGAGAAATATAAAAATAATAGATATTTCAAAGATGTAATAAAAAACATTAAAAAAATCTTAAGATTAAAAAAACATAATCACACAAAAGTAGTACAAAAATTTGGAAAGGCCTGTAGTTATCCGGGTACTTTCATGGGTTCTATACACGCAATGATTTCTTCAAATAATTACAAATCAGCTATTAATAAAACTATAAAAGCTGGAGGATGTAATTGTTCTAGAGCCAATTTTGTAGGAGCTTATTTTGCAGCTTATAAAGGTTTAAAAAATATTCCTTCACCTTGGATAAAAAAAACTATTCCAGCTAAAAATATTTTAAAATATATTTAATTATTCTAAATGATGTATAATGTTTCATGGATTCGATAGTAGCAATTTTGATAATATGTTTATTATTAATTAACCTTATCGCAGTAATATTTTTAATTAAACGTAAACAACCAGATCAAATTGATAATAGTCAGATTTTTAAAGATGAAGTGAGCTCTTTGAAAAATTCTTTTAGTCAGTCATTTGGTTCCATGAGTAAAGAAATTGCAAAAGACATGACAGGAGCTCTTACAAAAGTAGATGAAAAGGTTGGAGTATTTAATCGTCAAGTAAGTGAACTTAATAAAAGCCAGGATAATTTTAGTAAAATTTTAAGTGGTGTAAAAACTTACGGCACATTAGCTGAATTTGGTTTAGGAGCCCTTTTAAAAGATTTACTTCCAGCATCACAATTTATGGCAAATGTGAAAATGAAGGAAGACACATCCGAAACAGTTGAGTTTGCTATAAAACTACAAGATGTCTTACTTCCTATTGACAGCCATTGGCCTGTAGAAAAATATAAGGCTATTGATGATGCCTATAATGCTAATGATAAAGATTCTCAAGCTGAAGCGAGAAAAGATTTAGCAGCCGCTTTTAGATTAAAAGCAAAAGCTGTTAACATGAAATATATAGTTCCTCCAAAGAGTACAGATTTTGCAATTGTCTATGTTCCAACAGAAGGACTTTTTGCAGAACTGTCAAGTTACAGAGATCCAAAAACAAAAGAATTATTGCTTCAAGAATTAAGAACAAAATACAAAGTTACAATTTCAGGTCCAAATACTTTATCTGCACTGTTACAATCTTATAATTTAGGATTTCAAACATTAAAAGTGCAACAACATGCTACGCAAATTTATAGCGATTTAAGAAATATAAGTTCAAGATTTGACAAACATTTTGATGGGATAAAAGATTTGAGAAAAAAACTTGAACAAGCTATGACTGCAACCGATGGTTTTGGAAGAGATGCAAGATCAATAATGAATACACTTTCTAATATTAAAGACCCCCAACAGGTAAAAGAAACATTAGAGGAAAATTCAGAAAAGATAAAAATTCTTAAGTAGATTTAATATGTCTAATTTTGTCTTTTATGATTTCGAGACCAGTTCCTCCAATAAATATTGGGGGCAGATAATTCAAATTGGCGCTGTCTTAACCAATGATAATCTCGATGAACTAGATAGATTTGATGCTAGATGCAGGTTAAGCCCGGGAATTATTCCTGAAGCTATGGCGCTGATTGTAAATAAATCGTCACCTCAGATGTTAAAGAATTCAAATTTATCTCATTATGAGATGATAAGACAATTTGTTGAAACTTTAAAAAGATGGGGAAAAGCTACTTACATAGGATTTAACTCGATAGAATTCGACGAAGAGTTCCTAAGGTGTACTTTATTTCAAACTTTAGAATATCCTTACATCACAAGCACGAATGGAAACACTAGAGGAGATATTCTGAGTTTAGCTAGAGCAGCTAATTTGTACTACCCAAACACTTTAAAAAACTCTGTAAACGAAAAAGGTAATGATGTTTATAAATTAGATCAAATGGCACCTTTAAACGGCATTGAACATGGTGACGCTCATAGTGCAATTGGTGATGTTATGGCGACAGTAGGAATAGCTAAAATCATTTCTAAAAAAGCGCCTAACGTTTGGAAAGCAAGTATGTTAACTATGGATAAAAATCAATCATTAGAAATAATTAAAAAAGAACTTTTCTTTTGCACAAATGAATACTTTTATGGACGTAGTAGACCTTATGTACAAACTTTTGTATGTCAGCACCCCCAATATCAATGGCCTTTATGCTTTGATTTAAGGCATGATCCAACACCCTACTTAAGCATGCCGTTAAAGGAATTAGAAGTTGCAATGAAAAAACAGCCAAAATTTATTAGAACTGTAAGGCACAATAAACATCCTGTAATAATGAATCCATCTTATGGAGATAAATTTGAGGAATATAAAGTTCTGGGAACAGCAAAACTGAAAGAGAGAGCAAAACTTGTCAGAAAAAGCAAAGATTTTGCAGAAAAAATTCAATCTATAAAACGATCTGAAATTGATGAAAAGGAACAAAGTAAGTCGCAAGAAGATTTGTATAATGAAGAAAGCATATACGCAAAATTTACCTCTGCTGAGGACAATAAAATAATGCCAGAATTTCATTCAGTTGATTGGGATAAAAAATTGAATATAATTTCAAAATTTAAGGATGAGAGACTGCAATATTTTGGCAAAAAACTTCTTTACATGGAAAAACCGGAAGTACTAAGTAAAGAAGATTATAATTTAATTCACAAAGAAACTGCAAAGAAATTATTAAGCACAAATAATGAAAAATGGAATACTATACCAAGAACTTACTCAGAGATTGATACTTTGAGAGCGAAATTCGAAAAACAAGAAGATAGGGATAAATTAAAAATTTTAGATGATATTAACGCATACGTTGAAGATTTAGAAAAACATTACTCATCTGCATAGTTGACAAAAAATTAAAAATACTTAATTAAATATTATGGCTTTTAAAGATTCTACAGATGCAAAATTTCAAGAGCAGATAAGCGGAAATAAGTTAAATTTAATCCAGTTTAGTGCATCATGGTGTGGACCATGCCAACAATTAAAACCAATTATAGAAAAAATCTCTAATGATATGTCAGATAAGATTGATTGCTACTATCATGACATTGAAAGTCAACCCAACGAACCCACAAAGTATTCAGTAAGAGGTGTACCTACTGTACTTTTATTTAAGTCTGGCAAACTTGTTGGTACTAAAGTTGGAGCTACAAGCGAAAAAGATATGCTGGAATTTATTCAACCCCATATCTAATTTTTATTTAAAATATTTCCAACATTATATAAAGAGCCTATACAGGTTATGAGCTTTTTATCAGACGAGGATATTATTTTTATTGCTTCATCAAAGTTTTTTGCTTGATCTACATTAAATTTATTTTTTTTTGCTATGAAACTTAAATCTTTTGCTGTCATACAATTTTTCTCATTTTCAATAGGTATCGTTACTATTTTTTTGAATATCCCTCTAAATTGTTTAATGAACAAATTAGGTTCCTTATTTTTCATCATCGCCCAAATTGCGTATTTAGGCACTTTAATATTTTTTAAGTAATTTACTAAATTTTTAGCATCTGCTTCAGCATGAGCTCCATCAAGCATAATTCGTTCATTTTTGTTGAGCTTA
>CACEBP010000025.1 GCA_902557785.1 uncultured Pelagibacteraceae bacterium
TAAACTTATTTTTGGAATATCTTTTATTGTAAAAACTTTTAATGTTTTGTAATTTGTAATTGCTCTTTTTCCATTTATATCGCTTACTGTCATTAATTGTCGATTTTTTTTATCTCTAGTTATTAATGTACTAATTTTACCACTAAGAGGTCTTACTACCCCCCAGGCTAAACAATAATATTTTCTCTTAATTGTGTGTCTGCTAAATTGATTTCCAAGATCTGCATGTGATAAGTTATCTTTAGCAATTACTAATAAACCACTTGTTTCTTTATCTATACGATGCACGATACCCGGTCTGAGATCTCCGTTCAAATCTGACAAATTTTTTTTATATTTAAATAATAAAGCGTTAACTAGAGTATTAGTGTAATTTCCAGCACCAGGATGAACAACCATACCCTTTGGTTTATTAACAATTAAAATACTTTTGTCCTCATAAACTATGTCAAGATTAATTTTTTTTGGAACTACACTTTGATTTTTTTTTTTGATAAAATTGACTATAATTTTATCTTTATTTCTTACTTTACTTGAAGGTGTGGAAATTACATTGTTATTTATTTTGACTTGATTGTTTTCAATTAATTTTTTTAAAAAAGACCGTGTGAATTGACTTATATTTTCACTTAGAAATAAGTCTAATCTTTTTCCACTATTCATTGAGTCGACAGAAAATTTTATTGTATTATTCATAAATTAATTTAGATTATCAATATTGCGCCGGTAGCTTCAACTGGATAGAGCGCCGGATTTCGGCTCCGGAGGTTATGGGTTCGACTCCTATCCGGCGCACCATTCTAAATAATCCAATCGGAATATTTGTCTTTATTATAAATTATATAATCAGGATACGTATTATCAATGTCAATTTTTTTGAGTTTTATACCCCTTCCAAAAATATCTTCGTTTCTTAATATTTTTTCTTCAATTTTTTTTTCATTTAATTTCTCAGAATTATATTCTCCGTGAGAAAAAGATTTTATTTTCTGTAAAATTTGATCTGGTGATTGCATGTATGAAAAATGCCAACCTCCATTAATTATTTGTTGATTGAATTTATCTAATCTCCAAAAAGGATAATCTTTAAATTTCATGTTCCTTAGGTCTTGCATTGATTTTATATTTTTCTTTTTTGTAATTCTTGAACCAATCCAATTACTTTCATTTAAATTCTGTAAATTTAATTTGTACATAAACATTTTTTGAGAAAAGGCGATAAATTTCTTATCTCTCTTCATTTCTGATAATTTTGTGAGATCAGGTATTTCATCTGAGTCTGACAAGATAATAAGATCTTCAGATGATGCTTTTTCTATACCCTCTATTAAAGAATTTCTTTGATGTTGTTCAATGGGAGACTCCCCTCCGGTGTGATTAGAAAAATCTATATTTTTTTTATAATCAGCTGTGATAAAAATAATTTTATTTTTAAATTTAGTAAAATTTTTAATATCGAAATTTATTTTTTTTTCTTTGCCTTGATGAGTTCTTGTCGACTCAGAAATAACAAAATAATCGACAAATTTGTTTAAAATATTTAATCTTAGGTCCACTATATGGTCTTCATTAAAATATTGAAAGCAATCGTATATAGCCATTAGTTAAAAAAATGATCCTCCAATTGCTCTAACTCTTGAATATTAATTTTTAATTTTTTTAAAATTATTTGTAATAATTTTATTTGACCAAATATTAACATTAAGCTTATAAATTTTTCTCTATAATTTCTTATTAACTTAATTCCAATTTCAGTATCAAAATTTGGTATAAAAATCATATCAGCTTCAACTGGAATTCTGGTGCTATGGCTTCCGATACCTTTCAAATCTATTAATACATAGTTTAATTTGTATAAATAATTTACGAGTTCATGCCAACTTGGTGCATCTTTATACATAGAGAAAAAATGTGCTTCAATTTTAATTAATAGCGGACGATAATCACCTATGCCTTTCAAAATCTCAAGCTCAGCACCTTGAGTGTCAATTTTTAAGTAATCTAAATTAAGGATATTTAGTTCAGAAAGCTGATTAAAAATTGTATCGCATTCAACATCTATTGAACGTGTTATTTTGAAATTTGTATAATCTTTATCTTTAATATTATGTAAATCAAAATATCTTTCATCAGGTTCGAACATTGATGAGCTTCCAAGCCTACCATCTAAAATATATAATTTTTTATTAATTTTTTCACTCCACAAACCCTTATTAATTATATTTTTTTTTTCCGTAAATTTATCGGTTTCTGTTTTAATCGGTTCAACTAATATTTCACTAAAAAAACGGTTATACTTTCTGGGAAAAAAATCATCTGAATTAAAACCTCCCTGTGCTCCAACATCTAAGGCAATAATTCTTTTTTTTTCTAACAAATTCTCTATACCTTTATTAAATCGGCCTGCTGATCCAATTATGCCAGTTAATCTTACATGTGGTATAACTTTTTTCTTTTTAAAAATTGAAAACATAATTTAGATGATCGTTACTATTCTTATAACAGTAATAAACTAAATTTTAATATTAAATTACGCTACTTATAGTTGAATTATAGGTGCGTCACCACGTTACCATTTAAAATTTTATTATTAATTAAATCGATTGTAAGAAAAGCCTATGGGATCTGTAATACCACTTAAAAAATCTGTAAACTCTGCATACCTTGAGCTTAAAAATATGCTTGGGGTTAAATTGCAGAAAGTTGAAAGCTTAATAGAGCAAAAACTTAAGAGTGATGTTGATTTGATTAAGAAGATGAGCGAACATCATCTTAAATCAGGTGGTAAAAGGTTGAGAGCACTATTAACTTTAGAATCTGCAAAATTAACAGGATACAAAGAAGAGATAAGAGACATCAATCTTGCAGCATGCGTAGAGTTAATTCATTCAGCAACGTTACTACATGATGATGTAATTGATGAAAGCTTTTTAAGAAGAGGAGTTAAAACAACAAATTCTATTTGGGGTAATCAATCTTCAATATTAGTTGGAGATTATCTTTTAAGTAGATGTTTTGAAATCATGGTGCAAGATGGAGATCTTGAAATTTTGCAACTTTTATCATCAACGTCTGCAAAAATTGCACAAGGAGAAGTGCTACAACTACAACATAAAGGAGAAGCAGATCTTTTAGAGGAAACATACATAGATATTATTAATTTAAAAACTGCAGCGCTTTTTTCTGCAGCAACAAAAACAGGGGCTTGTATTTCTAAAACCAATGAAAAAGAAAAAAAAGCATTAGAGTCATATGGAAGAAATTTGGGTCTTGCTTTTCAAATAGCTGACGATGCCCTCGATTATTATGCAAAAGAGAAATTTTTTGGTAAAGAAATTGGAAAAGATTTTTATGAGGGAAAAGTTACTCTTCCACTAATAACTATATTTCAAAAAGGAAATGAGGAAGAAAAAGAATTTTTAATGGAGATAATGAAAAAGGATAAAAGAACTGAAGAAGATTTTAGTGAAACGTTAGCTTTAATTTTTAAATATAAAGCAGTTGAGACGAGTTTAAAAAAAGCAGAATATTTTGTTAATGTTTCTTACGATGCTTTAGCAATATTTCCAGATAGTGAAGACAAACGAATACTGCAAAATTTAACTAGCTTTAGTTTAAATAGATCTTTTTAAGGGTAAAGAAGTTCCTTTTCCCATTTTCCATT
>CACEBP010000026.1 GCA_902557785.1 uncultured Pelagibacteraceae bacterium
AAAAATTATTCAAAAAATTAAATATATAAATGATGATAAAGATAATCAACAGTCGAGTCTTTTCGGTAACCAAGAAAATGATCAAGAAGAATTTGAATTTTTGGCTTCAAAACCTTGGTCTCAAAAAGAACTTTTGTCGGAGGAATTTAAATCAATCGGCTTCTATTTAACTGATCATCCTCTTAATGAATTTAAAGAAATATTCAATCAACTGAATATAACTTCTTTTAATAAATTTTATGCGAGTGATTCAAATGAAGGTCTAGTAGCTGGGACTATAATGTCAATTCAAGAGAAAAAAAGTGCTAAAGGTACGCCATATGCAATTGTAAAATTCAGCGATGAAAAAACTGAGTATGAACTTTTTTTATTTGCTGAAATATTAGTGTCAAATAGAGATAAATTAAAAGAGTCAGAGTCGTTTGTGTTAACTTTACAAAAAGACAGAATAATAGGAGAAGCTTTAAAAAAAAGAGTGAGTGTTAAAAAAATCCTCAATCTTGATGATGTTATAAATAAACCTTATTCTAAAGTGACAATTGTGCTTAAGGATGATTGCAATTTAGATGAGATCAAAAAATTATTATCAAATAAAGGTGAAACTCAAATAAACTTAATTATTAAAGAAAAAAACAAGCACGCCGTTTATTCGCTAGAGGAAAATAGAAAGTTTAATCTAAAAGATCTGAAGGCTTTAAAAGCCAATAAATACGTTGAAAAAATAACTGTTTAGACAGTTGATTTTTTGAGTTGATTGTATATATCTGTGAATAATTTCGCACACAGTTTCAAGGGCATGCCCTACCGGTCCAATTTATGGAATTACTGTGGTGGATTAACCGGAAAACTTATGAACGTACCAAAAGTTGACATAAAACAGTTATTGGAAGCAGGCGTACACCTAGGCCATAAAACTCTAAGATGGAATCCAAAAATGAAGAAATATATTTTTGGAGAAAAGAACTCAATTCACATAATAGATTTAACACAAACAGTAGATTTTATTAAAAATGCTTTGACGCAAGTTCACAAAATAATTTCAAGCGGAGGAAAATTATTAGTTGTTTCAACAAAAAAACAAGCATCAGAACAGATAAGCGATTTAGCAAAAGAAACAGGTCAATATTACGTAAATTATAGATGGTTGGGAGGAATGTTGACAAATTGGAACACAATTCAAAATTCAATTAAAAGATTAAAAAAATTAGATGAGCAATTATCAAAAGAAAATCTAGGTTTTACAAAAAAAGAAATACTGAAATTCGGAAAAGAAAAAGAAAAATTGCAAAGATCCCTAGGCGGTATTTCTGAAATGAAAAAAACTCCTGATTTAATATTTATTATAGATACAAATATCGAATCGCTTGCAGTAGCTGAAGCAAAAAAATTAGGTATTCCCATTATTGCTGTGTTAGATACTAATTCAGATCCTACAGGTATAGATTTTCCAATTCCAGGCAATGATGATGCACGAAGGTCAATAAATTTATATTGCGAACTGTTAAAAAATACAATTAAAGATGCTGAAAAATTTATAAAAGGATCTGACGAAAAAGCAGAGATTAAATCCCCTAAAGCAAAAGAAAAATAATTCTAAATTTAAATTCAATGTCAAACAAAGATTTATTAGACAATATAAAAAAACTAAGAGAAATGACAGGAGTTGGATTTAAAGACTGCAAAATAGCTCTGGATGAGTCCAAGGGGGATATTGAAAAATCAATTGAATTTTTAAGAAAAAAGGGAATTGCTAAAGCTTCAAAAAAAATGAGCCGAACAGCTTCTGAGGGATTAGCTTTAGTTAAAGAAGATTCTGGACAAATTTCTTTAATAGAAATTAATAGCGAAACCGACTTTGTTGCAAAAAATCAAGACTTTATAAAATTTTGCAAAGAGATATCTGAAATCAACTTCGCCACTAAGGGTGATATTAATAAACTAAAAAATACAAAAATGAATAATGGGTTATTGGTTGAAGATAATTTAGTAAACATAATTGCAAAAATTGGAGAAAAGATCACAATAAGAAGAACTAATTTCTTTGATAAGTCTAAAGGAATGAATTTTTGCTACGTTCATTCAGCTATCGAAAAGGGTATTGGTAAAATAATTTCCGTTGTTAGAGTTGATGGTATTATAAAAGGAAAAAACGATGGTATAGGAAATAAATTAGCTATGCATATTGCTGCCTCCAACCCTTTAGCTATAGATAAAAATAATATTGATAAAGCATTGGTTGAAAAAGAATTAGAAATTATAAAAGCAGAAGTTGCTAATTCTGGAAAACCCCCTGATATGATAGAAAAAATATCCAAGGGAAAAATATCAAAATATTTAAATGATAATTCACTTTTAAACCAAATTTGGATAATGGATCCAAAAAAGAAGGTTTCAGATTTTCTAAAAGAAAATTCATTAGATAAACCTCTTCAAGTAATAGATTTTATTAGATATAAGGTTGGAGAAGGGATCTAAAGTGAGCAGTGAATTTAATGAAAACAATTATTCATCTAAGATGGATAAAAGTATTCAATCTCTAAAAAAAGATATCTCTACGCTCAGGACTGGCCGAGCAAATACTAATATGCTTGATACTATTAAAGTTGATGTCTATGGACAATTAATGCCTATTGATCAAGTAGCTACAGTAAGCGTTCCTGAGGCTAGATTAATTTCAATTCAAGTCTGGGATAAAACAAATACAGTTTTAATCGAAAGTGCGATTCAAAAATCAGAACTTGGAATAAATCCGCAAACAGATGGGCAAATAATAAGATTAAGAATTCCAGATTTAACGGAAGAAAGAAGAAAAGAATTGATTAAAATTTTAAAAAATATGGGAGAAAAAGGAAAGGTTGCAATCAGAAATATTAGAAGAGAGGCTAATGAAGAACTTAAAAAAAAACTTAAAGAAAAAATTATATCTGAAGACAACAATAAAAACTTTGAAAAAAATATCCAAAAATTAACAGACTCGAATATAGAAATTATTGAGAAAATTTTGACAGAAAAAGAAAAAGAGATTAGTCAAATATGAATAAACTCAACCATATTGCCTTTATTATGGATGGCAATGGAAGGTGGGGTAAAAAAAAAGGTAAAGGAAGAAATTTCGGGCATCTCAAAGGAATAGAAACAGTTAAAAAAATTGTAAAGGCCTCAATAAAATTTAAGATACCAGTAATTACATTTTATGTTTTTTCGTCTGAAAATTGGAAAAGACCAAAAAAAGAGAGAAGTTATTTATTTAAATTGATGAAAAATTATTTTTCAAAAGAAATAAATAGCATTATAAATCAGGGTATAAAAATTAATATTTTAGGAGAAATAAAAAAATTTTCTTCAGATTTAAAATCAGCACTAAAAAATTCAATTATTCTCACGAATAAAAATAAGAAAATCATCGTAAATTTAGCTATCAATTATGGTTCTAAAAATGAGATTTTTCAGGCTCTTAAAAAAACACGAAAAAAATTAACTCTAAAAAATTTCGAAAAAAATTTGTATACAAAAAATTTACCTAATCCTGATATACTTATTCGAACTGGAGGATATCAACGATTGAGTAACT
>CACEBP010000027.1 GCA_902557785.1 uncultured Pelagibacteraceae bacterium
TAAACTTTTATTTATATTTTCAATTATAAGTTTAATTTTTTCATTATTTATTTCTTTTTCCGTAACTAATATTGCTACTAAATAATTTTTTTTGTCTCCATAAACAAAAGATTGTTTAATATTTTCATTTAAACATAAAATATTTTCTATTTTACTTGGTGAAATATTATCTCCACCTAAATTTACAATAATATCTTTTTTTCTATCCGTTATTTTTAAATAACTATTCTGATCAAGCTCACCAATATCTCCAGTGTGAAGCCATCCATTTTTAATTACTTTTTCTGTTTCTTCTTTTAGATTCCAATAGCCTAACATTACATTTTCACCCTTTATTAAAATCTCGCCATCTTCAGCTATTTTCACTTTATTAGTCCTAAATGGAGGTCCTACTGATTCGACCTTAATTAAATCCGGTAAGTTACAGCTCACTACTGGGGATGCTTCAGTGAGACCATAACCTTGTAAGGTAGGTAAACCTACCGCGTTTAAAAATTCTCCAATATTTTGATCTAACGCTCCTCCACCGGAAACGAAGGCTTGAAGATTTCCTCCAAATTGACCTCTGATTTTTTTTCTTACTAATTTTTCGCATGTAAAATTTACGATTTTTTCATTAAAACTTAATTTCTCTTTTTTGAGTATTTTTTTACCTAGTCTTAATGTTTGATCAATTATTTTTCTTTTAAAGCCTGTCTGCTTTTCAAAATTCATATTAATTTTTGTGAAAAGATTTTGATAAAATCTTGGGACTGCAGTCATGATAGTGGGTTTGGCTACTCCCATATTTGAAATTAATTTTTCTAAACTTTCTGCATAGTAAACTTTAGCGCCTACAATAATTTGTATAAATTGGACTGTATGTTCATATGAATGTGATAGTGGTAACCATGTTAAAAATATAGGATTTTTTTTTTTAGTTAAGGTCTCAAGCAACTCAACTGCTCCTTCACAATTTGATAGTATGCCGCCATGACTTAAAATAACTCCTTTTGGATTTCCTGATGTACCCGATGTATAAATAATACATGCAGGCATATTTCTTTTTAATTTTTTATTAATATCTTTTTTATAATTTTCTTCACTTAATATATTTTTTATTAATAAGCTCTCTTCATCTATCTCTTCGAAAGAGATTATTTTTTGTTCACTCAAATTTACATAATTTTTTATTTTTTTAAATTGATCATTATTTGAGACAATAATCAAAGTTGGCTTACAATCGTTTAAAATATATTTGTAATCATTAGAAGAATATGTTGTAAAAATGGGAACCGATATTCCTCCTGCATTCATTACAGCAAGATCTGCCATCAACCAATACGGTCTATTCTCAGATAATATTAAACAACGATCTCCCTCTTTAATTAATGATTGTATTTTTGATGTAAGTTTAAAAATTCTCTCTTTTATATCGCCCCATGTATAAGTTGGTTTTCCTGGTTTTAACCATTTTAAAAAAGGTCTATTGGGATCAACTTCCTCACACTTTTTAAAGTATAATTCTACGAGACTATTAAGTTTTTTTATTTCCATAACTTGGTGGGCGAAGAGAGACTCGAACTCTCAAGGTATTGCTACCACCGGATTTTGAGTCCGGCGCGTCTACCAGTTCCACCATTCGCCCATTTTTTGAAATAATCTAATTTATTTTTCTTACTATGAGAACAAAAATAATTGAGGTAACGAACATAATTAGTGCATATGCAGCAGTTGGCACCATAAACACAATATCATCCCACAATTGAGTGGCAACGAAAACAGCTAAAGTTCCGTTTTGTAGGCCGCACTCAAGTGAAATACATTTTCTTTGTTCTAATCCTGAAGCCAAAAATTTTGCCATGTAGTAACCTATAAAAATCATTGTGATATTTAAAATGAAAGCTACTAATCCTGCTCTTGTAATAAAGCTAATAATTCTGTCCCATTCTTCAACCCAAATAGAAATAAAAACAACTAGAAATAAAATTACCGACAATCTCTGTATTAAGAGAGTTTTAGATATAATAAAATCCGTCATTAAACTTCTTACAATCATGCCAAAAATTACAGGAACTGTTACTACAAAAAACATTTTAGCAGCAATTTTAAGCATGGAAATTTCTTTAGTTATTTCAAAACCTAGAAAGCTTGCTGAATTGTATACAATTAAAGGTACTGTTATTACAGAGAGTAAACTCACAACTGCAGTTAACGTTACAGAAAGTGCTACATCTCCATTAGCAAATTTAGTTAATATATTTGATGTAACTCCACCTGGAGCTGCTGCAATTACCATTACACCAAGTGCTATTTCTGGAGGCATTGAAATAAGATGAATTAAGATAAAAGCGATAATCGGAAGTATGATAACTTGACCAAAAAAACCTACTATAAAATCTCTAGGGATGGAAATTACTCTTTTAAAGTCTGCTACGGTTAAGCCAAGACCTAATCCGAACATTATTATGGCTAAACACACCGGTGCTATTGTTTTTGCTATTTCCATAATTTTTTAAAGAACTCTATAGACTTAACTTACCTTATTTTTGTTACAAGATTATTAAATACTAAATTTTGAAAATTTCATCAAGTTGAACATTGTTGTGCAATATTCACTAAATGATCTTTGACTAGTTACGTAGTTTTCCTCTATTTTTTTCATATGTTCTCGATTATTTCCAATTGAATATTCTAGTTTTTTATTTCTAATTATATGTTTCTTTTTCTCCAAAGACTTAAGTTTTCGAATTACTGTGGCTCTTGGTATGGCTGATATATCTGAAATTGAAGAAGCATTAATCCCTCGTTTGGACTTATGTTTTAGAGTAGCTAAAAAGAAATCCCTATATGTTTCAGGTTTTCTTGTTACATCATTTTCAATAGATTCTATTAAATCTCTAATTTGAACTAAGCCAATTGACCCCCACACGTTCCAAGACTCTAAATCTCCATAATGAGTTCTATGTCTCACTAAATAAGGTATTTGAAATCTATACCAATACTCCCAACTTACAGTAAAGTGCTCTACAATAAATTTTTTTATATTCTCTTTATCTAATGATTTACCAAACCAGTCTTCGACGGATAAGTGCATTGAAAGTTTGGATAATAGTCCGGACAGATTTTCAATTGTACTCATAGGTTTTTGGATTTCCAAACCTTTGGAATGTAAAAAGATTGATTTTCCAGATCTTATAATAATGTCATTAGCTTGAAGATAATTAACTTTTCGTCTAACAGTTTCTTTTGGAATATTAAGATCTTTAGATATCTCAATTAAATTTAGTTTATCGATACCTACTTTGTCTTGACTATAAAAGGCTTCCATCGACATAAAGTGAAATCGATCTGAATAATTAATGTAAACCTTGTTCATTAAATACATTAAAATTAAATATGTATCGAAATCATTAAAGTTCTTATAAGCACGGTTTACCCAGTCTTGTTGTAATCGATAAAATGACTTCAATTTTTCATTGATGTTTCGCTGAAAAACTTCATGAACTAAGTCCTTGTCTATACCATTGGCTG
>CACEBP010000028.1 GCA_902557785.1 uncultured Pelagibacteraceae bacterium
CCAAGTTTGGGTTTG
Source organism: uncultured Pelagibacteraceae bacterium (assembly GCA_902557785.1). GTDB lineage: Bacteria > Pseudomonadota > Alphaproteobacteria > Pelagibacterales > Pelagibacteraceae > Pelagilacustribacter. Next base: position 16 of record CACEBP010000028.1, read on the forward strand.
GCGAGAAGGGAGGGTAAAAAAAATTAAGAAATTTATAGATCATATATTATTACTATTTAATTTTGAAAAATATTATTTTGATAAAGAGAGTATAAGTAACGAATTTATTGGTCATCCATTATTAGAACAAAAGTTAGAAAGTGCTATAGACATCAATCAAATTTTAGGTAAAAATAAAGCCTTGATTTCTGTATTTCCAGGAAGTCGTCAGTCAGAAATTGAAGTGCTAGCTCCAATATTAGTTGATTTTATAAAACTCATGAATAAAAAATATAATGATTTCACTTTTGTTTTTCATTCTACAAAAGAATACTCAGAATTAATTCAATCATATTTAAAATTTGACGAATTAAAAAATTGTGAAGTTATAAGTGATAATAAAATTAAAAATCATATTTTAAGAAAATCAGTTTTTGCAGTAGCTAAATCTGGCACAGTTTCATTAGAGATATGTAATGCAAAAATACCATCTATAATTTTATATAAAATGGGATTGATAAATTTTTTAATTATTAAGATGTTAGTAAAAACAAAATTTGCCAATATTATAAATATAGCTGCAAAAAAAGAAGTTATTCCAGAATTGTTACAATCCGATTGTAACCCAAAAAAAATATTTAAGTATGTTTCAGAATATTTAGATAATCCAAAAAAAATAGAAGAACAAATTAAAAATACTCAATTAGTTTTAAATGAATTAAAAACAAAAAATTCTCCATCTAATCTTGCAGCAAAGTCTATAAATAATTTTTTATGATTATTTACACTCATCAAGATTGCTTAAAAAAATTTAATGGTAATGAACATCCTGAAAGAAGAGAAAGATTAGATAGTATTATTGACTCAATTAAATCTTCGAACCTAAAATCAGAATTTAGGAAAGCTCCTTTAGTTGATTTAGAAACTGTTTCATTAGTACATCCCAAAAAACATATTGAAAAAATTTTTTCTAATATTCCTAAAGAGGGAATTATAGGAGTAGAGAAGGAACCTTATGCCGATACAATCCTATGCCCGAATAGTAAAAACGCCATTTTGAGATCATGTGGGGCAGGTATTGCTGCAGCTAATGATCTTATTAAAGAAAATAAAAGGGCATTCTGTGCAATTAGACCTCCAGGTCATCATGCAGAAACTTTAAGAGCTAACGGATTTTGTTTTATCAACAATGTTGCAGTAACAGCAAGATATTTACAAAAACAATATAAGATAAATAAAGTTGCAATAATTGATTTCGATGTTCATCATGGTAATGGAACTCAAGAAATTTTCTATAAAGATCGGACAATAGCATATAGTTCTTCTCATGAATTTCCTTTATTTCCAGGTACTGGGGCAGAAAATGAAACAGGAGTAGGAAATATTTTTAATACAATTTTAAGAGCTGGCACCAATAGTAAAGAGTTCATAGAAATATTTAATCAAAAAGCACTCAAACCAATAGATAAATTTAAACCAGAAGTAATTTTAATATCAGCAGGTTTTGACGCACACAGAAGAGATCCATTAGCAAATATTAACTTAGAATCTGAAGATTTTTTCACAATAACAAAAAATATCGTTGACATTGCAAATGTACATTCTGAAGGTAGAATTATTTCTTTTCTTGAAGGTGGTTATGATTTACAAGCTCTATCTGAAAGCATAATAGAACACTTGAAAGCTTTAGAATCCCATATTTGACCAGTTATCAGGATCATTAAATTTTTTAATTTCTTTTTGAGTTACCGGTCTAAAAAGAAAGTAAGAAATATATATTGTAAGAAAAAACAAAAAAATTGTTTTCATATATTTAATATATTAAACTAAAATTGTGAAAATTAATAAAAGAAAATTCGTTAAAATCTTAGGATTTTCAGCTCTGATAATACTTTTTCCATTTAACGTAATTTTTCCAGCTAATAAAAAAATAATTAATCCCAACTTATCTAAAGAGCAAAAAAAAATCATGTTTAATGAGGGAACAGAAAAACCGTTTACAAGCGATTTATTAAAAGAGAAAAGGAAAGGTTTTTATCATTGCGCCAATTGTGAAAATAAACTCTTTGCATCAAATGCTAAATTTGATAGTGGAACCGGTTGGCCGTCCTTTTCTGAAGCTTTACCAGGAGCTTTCAAAACAAAAATAGATTATTCTTTCGGTATGAAGAGGTTAGAGTATCATTGCGCAAAATGTGGCGTGCATCATGGCCATGTTTTTAATGATGGCCCAAAAGAATCGGGTAAAAGATTTTGTAATAATGGACTTTGTTTAATTTTTAAACCGGAGTAATCTGTTTAAAAAAAAATAGAAATCTCTTATAATTTAAGCTTTTTTGTTCACAGACTACACCCAATTCGTTCATGTTTGTAAGTGAATTTTATAAATTTCAGTTTAAAAGTAATTTATGGATTTAGTTGCTGTAATAATTATAGGTATTGTAGTAGCAGCTACCGGTGTAATTAATCCGAAACCCGAAGATCCAGAAATAGCCAAAGCACCTGAGACACAGGTATCTACTCCAGTAGTTCAAGAAGCTAAACCTGAGCCAGAGCCTGAGCCGGAACCAGAACCAGAACCAGAACCAGAACCAGAGCCAGAGCCAGAGCCAGCAAAAGAACCAGAACCAGAACCTGAACCTGAACCTGAACCTGAACCAGAACCTCAAAAAGAGGAACCAAAAGATGAGGTGAATGCTGAACCAGTCCAGGAACAAGATGCTAAACCTGAAGAGGAAGAAGTTCAACCAGTAACAGAAGAAACTACTGAGGCTTCAGAGGAAAAAGGATTAAGTATGGTTAATATTCTTCTTTATATTTTAGGAGCAATTGCAGTAATTGCAGCTGGAATTTATTTCTTCATGAGAAGAGAACCTACACCTAAAAGTGCTGCTGATATAGCTAGAGCTCAATCTCAACAAGATCCAACTCCTGAACCTCAAGAGGAACCACCTCAAGAAGAGACGTATTCAGAGCCAGAACCTCAGCCAGAACCAGAGCAACCAGTTCAAGAGGAAACTCCGACAGAAGCTACTGAGGAAGAACCTCA
>CACEBP010000029.1 GCA_902557785.1 uncultured Pelagibacteraceae bacterium
TGGTAGGTCCGTCTGGATCTGGAAAATCATCATTACTGCACTTGTTAGGTTTATTGGATGAGCCAACTAAGGGAGATATTAAAATTAATGACGTTTTTACAAAAAAATTTGTAGATGAAAAAAAAGATGAAACAAGAAGAAAAAATATATCAATTATTTTCCAAGATAATAACTTGTTGAATGATTTCACCGCTATTGAAAATGTAATGATGCCATTGATTATAAAGGGAGAAAGTGAAGAAACAGCTAAAAAAGAAGCTCAAAAAATTCTTAAAGCTGTAAAAATTTCTGATAGATCCCAACATTTTCCTAACGAGCTTTCTGGTGGAGAGCAACAAAGAGTAGCTATTGCAAGAGCTCTAATTGCCAAAACAGACTTAATATTAGCTGATGAACCAACAGGAAACTTAGATTATAAAACTTCACAAGAAATATTTTCTTATTTTTTAAAATTAAAAAAATTAAAAAAAACTATTATTTTTGCAACTCACAATAGAGAACTTGCCAACAGGGCAGATTACAAGTTGTTTATTTCAAACGGTAATATAAAACGAGTTAATGCTCGTAAAGAATAAAAATTTTAATCAATTAAAAGTACACACTCAATATTCAATATGTGAGGGAGCCATTAAAATCGATGAATTGGCTGATTATTGTAAGTCAAAGAAAATCAAAACTGTAGGTCTCGCTGATAGTTATAATTTATGTGGTGCTTTAGAATTTTCAGAGAAAATATCTAAGGTTGGAACGCACCCAATTATAGGGACTCAAATAAATCTTAGTATACTAGAAACACTTGGAAAAGTTTCATTATATGCCACATCTGAAATAGGCTATAAAAACTTAACAAAGTTATCTTCAATAAGCTACTTAAAAAAAGAGGCAACAACAGACCCTGCTTGTAGTTTTAAAGAATTAATCAATAATAATGAGGGCCTAATATTATTAACTGGAAATAATAAAAATTTTTTTGGTAAACTTTTTCACAGCAATAAACTCAAAGATTTAGAACAAATTTTAAGTTCTCTTAAAAATAATTTTAAAGATAGATTATATATAGAAATACAACGTCATAATGAACTTCAAGAAAAAAACTTTGAAAATTATTTGCTGAAAATATCAAAATCATTACAGATACCATTAATTGCTACTCAAGAAATTTTTTATTTAAATAAAGATATGTTCGAGGCACATGATGCCCTAGTTTGCATTGGAGAAAAAAATTTTATTGAAGATAAAAATAGGTTAAGATATAACAATCATCACTACTTTAAATCTCAAGAAGAACTTGAGAAACTATATTCAGACATCCCTGAAGCATTAGAAAATAATTATAATTTTCATTTGAGATTTAACTTTAAACCAAAAAAGTCAAAACCTATTCTGCCCTCTATCGCTAATAAAGAGAGTGGTTCTCCTGAAGAAGAACTCTCAAAATTAGCAAATAATGGACTGGAAAATAGATTAGTAAATTTTATTTTTAAAAAAAATAAAACTAAAACAGAAGAACAAATTAAAGAAATTTATCTAGAAAGACTAAATCATGAGTTAAATATAATTAATTCAATGAACTATGCTAGTTATTTTTTAATAGTTTCAGACTATATAAAATGGGCTAAAAAAAATTCTATACCAGTTGGTCCAGGAAGAGGTTCAGGTGCCGGATCATTAGTTGCTTACTGTTTAGATATTACAGATTTAGATCCAATAGAATTTGATTTAATTTTTGAACGATTTTTAAACCCAGACAGGATTTCAATGCCAGATTTCGATATAGATTTTTGTGAGGAAAAAAGGGATCAGGTTTTTGAATATTTAAAAACAAAGTATAAAAACGGAGTAGCTCATATTATAACTTTTGGTAAATTAAAAGCTAGAATGGTTTTAAGAGATGTAGGACGTGTTTTAGGACTTTCATATGGTCATGTTGATAGAATTTGTAAAATGGTTCCCTTTGATCCATCAAGACCACTTACGCTAAAAGAGTCAATTGATAGAGAACCAAGGTTTAAAGAAGAAATAAAAAATAATTCTAAAGTAAAAAAACTTATAGAATTGTCATTAAAATTAGAAGGACTTAATCGTAATATGGCCACACATGCGGCCGGAGTAGTAATTGCGGGTGATAAATTATCCGAACAATTTCCACTATATATTGATCACAGTTCAAATTTAACTTTGCCTTCAACACAATATGATATGTATTCCTCTGAAAATGCCGGATTAGTTAAATTTGATTTACTAGGCTTAAAGACGCTAACTGTAATTGATAACACAATCAAAAGATTAAAATTAAAAGAAATTAATTTAGATATAAGTAAAATTGATTATAACGATGAAAAAGTTTTTGCTATGCTTTCAACGGGTGAAACAACAGGATTATTTCAGCTTGAGAGCGCTGGGATGAGAGAAGCTATAAAGCAAATGAAGCCAAATAAATTTGATGATATCATTGCCCTTGTAGCCTTATACAGGCCAGGCCCGATGAGTAATATTCCTATTTATAATGATTGTAAAAATGGAATCAAAAAGCCTGATTATATCCATCCAACTTTAAAAGAAATATTAACTCCAACATACGGGATTATTATTTATCAAGAACAGGTAATGCAAATTGCTCAAACACTAGCAGGTTTTACTGCTGGTGAGGCAGATATTTTAAGAAGGGCAATGGGTAAAAAGAAAAAAGCTGAATTAGATAAACAAAAAGAGAGATTTATAAGTGGTGCTTTGAAAAAAGGTATAGCAAAAGATGTAGCAAATTTTGTTTTTACAAAAATTGAACCTTTTGCGCAGTATGGTTTTAATAAAAGTCATGCTGCAGCGTATGCATTGATTGCTTACCAAACAGCATTTTTAAAAACATATTATAAAGAAGATTTTATAGCAAGTGAAAAAGATCAATTTTGGAAGTTCCTTTCTAGAAATACAAAGTTTAGTGAAAATTTGGTAAATTTAGACATAAGGCTTTTGAAAAATTATTATAAATCTTTAGGCTATTATGATGTAAAAATTA
>CACEBP010000030.1 GCA_902557785.1 uncultured Pelagibacteraceae bacterium
TATCAAAGTTCTTTACATTGAATTCATCAACTTTTGAAAATACAGTTGGAATAATTCTGAGCGCTGCGATACTTTATGACTTCCTTTTCAGAGCGAGTATTAGCTACAATATGATGTTTCTAGAGGAAATTTGGAGTAGAAACTTTACCAATTTATTTATTGCACCAATCAAAATAAGTGAAATTATCACAGCACTTACATTCACAGCAATATTTAGAACTTTAATAGGATTAGTACCTGCCACTTTGTTGGCAATACCCTTATTTGGGGTATCTATTCTAAAAATAGGTATTCCACTTATATTTCTGCTGATCACTTTATATATTTTTGGTGTCACTTTAGGTCTTTTAGTAACAGCAGGATTAGTTAGATTTGGGCCATCTTTTGAAAATATTGCTTGGGCGAGTCTTTTCTTCTTGGCTCCTCTAGGATGCATTTACTATCCAATCGAAATACTTCCGGATTGGCTACAAATTATTGCTAAATTACTTCCACTAGTTCACATATTTGAAGAGATGAGAAATATTTTAATATATGATATTATGAATTACTTTCAAATATTAAAAGCTATCTTCATATCTTTTGTATATTTTTTGGTTGGAATAATTGTTTTTTACTTATCTTATAATGGGGCAAAAAACAGAGGAACGTTAATAAACAGTACGGAAAAAAAAATATAAAATTTAAAAAAATTAACAAAGATTTTTTTGAAAAATTGAATAAATTAACAGGTCAAACGTTACATGCAAAAACTCTGGGATTTATTCATCCCAAAACAAAAAAAAAAATGAATTTTGACTCAGATTTACCTGAGGAATTTAGAAAAATATTGAATTTGCTTGAAAATTTAAGCATTTAAAATAAAAAACTTAATATATAAATAAAAATAATGAAAAAAAAAAATGAAATAAGTAATCTTCCTGTTCCCTCAGTTGGTGGACTGTCAATTTATTTATCCCAAATCAAAAAATTTCCAATGCTTGATGCGGAGGAAGAGTATATGTTAGCCAAGAATTGGAGAGAAACCGGCAATTTAAAGGCTGCACATAAGTTGGTTACAAGTCATTTAAGATTAGTTGCGAAAATTGCTATGGGTTATAGAGGTTATGGTTTGCCTGTAAATGAATTAATTTCAGAGGGTAATTTAGGTTTAATGCAGGCAGTTAAAAAATTTGATCCAGATAAGGGATTTAGGCTTGCGACTTATGCGATGTGGTGGATCAAAGCGGCTATACAGGAATATGTTTTAAGATCATGGAGTCTAGTAAAAATGGGAACAACCACTGCACAAAAAAAACTTTTTTTTAATCTTAAGAAGCTTAAAAATCAAATAGCTCCAGGTCAAGAAGGTGATCTTAAAGATGAACAAGTTAATGAAATTTCAAAAAGATTAGATGTAGAGTCTCATGAAGTTGTAAACATGAATAGGAGAATGATGGGTCAGGAAAAATCATTAAATGATCCAATTAAAAAAGGTGAGACAGATGAGTGGCAAGATTGGTTGGTAGATGATAATTTAGATCAAGAATTAATAATTTCTCAAAAACAAGAATATGATGATAAGAAAGAACTACTCAAAAGTGCTATGAAAATTTTAAATGAAAGAGAAAAAGAGATAATTGTTGCCAGACGACTTTCTGAGGAACCAAAAACATTAGAGGAATTAAGTAAAAAATATAAAATTAGTCGTGAGAGAATTAGACAAATAGAAACTAAAGCTTTTGAAAAATTACAAAAATCTATGATTAATGCAAGTAAATCTAAAAACTTATTACCTGCAAATTAATTATTAAAAGGATCTTCAACTAAAATTGTATCATCTCTTTCTGGACTTGTTGATATACTTGATATTCTTGCGCCAATAAAATCTTCTAATGCATGAATGTATCTTTTCGCTTTATCTGGCAAATCTTTTAAGTTTCTTATGCCTTGAGTTTTAGATTTCCATCCAGGGAATATTTTGTAAACTGGTGTAATATTAAATTGATCTTCAGATGCTGCGGGTAGATAATCAATTTTTTTACCATTTAATTCGTATCCAACACACATTTTAATTTCATCTAATTCATCTAAAACGTCTAATTTAGTTAAAGCTATTCCATTAATTCCAGAAATCTTTATAGTTTGTCTGACTAAAACTCCATCGAACCAACCGCATCTTCTTTTTCTAGCTGTTACCGTACCAAATTCTTTTCCTCTTCTTCCTAAGCTCTCACCAATTTCGTCGTTTAATTCTGTTGGAAAAGGTCCGCTACCTACTCTTGTAGTATAAGCTTTAGTTATTCCTAGAATATAATTAATTTTATTTGGTCCAGAGCCTGACCCGGTAGCTGCCATTGCAGGCACAGTATTAGAAGATGTTACATAAGGGTAAGTTCCATGATCTACATCTAGAAGTATGCCCTGTGCACCTTCAAATAATATTTTTTTTCTATCATTATTAAATTGATCAATTTTAAGCCAAATAGGTTGTGTAAATTTTAAAATTTTCGGTGCTATTTTTAATAACTCTTTTTTCAGTTTATCTTTTTCGTATATCTTTTTATTTAAGCCTTTTCTGATTGCATTATGGTGCAATAAAACATTTTCTAACCTACTACTTAAATTGCTCTCGGATCGTAAATCCATAAC
>CACEBP010000031.1 GCA_902557785.1 uncultured Pelagibacteraceae bacterium
ATAAGACCCAATAAAATTGTTTTTTCTGGAGTGGGTAAAACTGAAGAAGAGCTTAAAATTGCAATCAATAAAAAAATATTATTAATCAATTGCGAGTCTGAGAGTGAAGCCAAATTAATAAATAATTTATCAAGAAAATTAAGGAAGAAAGTTTCAATAGGATTTAGATTAAATCCAAATGTTGATGCCAAAACACATAAAAATATATCAACTGGTAAAGCTGAAAATAAATTCGGCTTATCGATTAAAAGTTTTAAGGTTTTTCAAAAAACAGTAAAAACTTTTAAAAACGTAAAATTAGAAGCTTTAAGTGTTCATATTGGTAGTCAAATTTTAAACGATACACCTTTTAGAAAAACTTTGAATGTAATGAGTAAATTAATAAAAGAATTAAAACTGAATTTGAAATATGTCGATTTAGGTGGTGGTTTTGGTATTAATTATACTGATAAAGAAAAACCAATTAATCTAAGTAAATATTCTAAACTGGTACATAATTTTTCTAAAAAGTTAAATTGTAAAATAATCTTTGAACCTGGAAGAACTATTATTGGTAATACTGGTCTTCTAATAAGTAAAATACAATTTATTAAAAAAGGAGCTAATAAAAACTTTATTATACTAGATGCTGGTATGAATGATTTTATGCGCCCTGCTTTGTATGAAGCTTTTCATAAGATTATTCCTATTTCTAAAAAATCATCGAGAATGAAAGGTAAAATAGAGTTTGTTGGACCGATATGTGAAACCACTTGCAAATTCGGAGTTTATAAAAACTATCCTAAAATAAATGAAAATGAATTTGTGGCTATAACTAATGTTGGAGCTTATGGTTCTTCTTTATCCTCAAATTATAATACCAGGCCTCTAGTTGCTGAAATTTTAATCAATAAAAATAAACTTAGATATATAAGAAAGAAACAAAATTTACTTAAATTGATTAATTCTTAATGCAATTAATTAGATCATTAATTTTTAATATTTTTTTATACGTTGGTCTCATTATAATTTTTATTTTAGCTATACCGACCTTATTTTTACCAAGTAAGTTCACAATTTTTTTTGGTAGATTATCTGCAAAATATATAGTGCTGATTTTGAGAATTATCTTAAATACAAAGGTAATTTTTCATGGAGTAGAAAATCTGAAAAAAGTAGAAAATTATTTTGTCGCTTCTGCACATCAGTCTATGTTTGAAACTTTTGCTCTACAAATACCCTTAGATGGTCCAATTTTTATTTTAAAAAAAGAACTTCTTAATATTCCATTATTTGGTTGGTACTTGAGAAAAATAGGTTCAATAGCAATAGTTAGAGAGACAACAACAAAAGAAAATTTAAATTTTTTTGATAAAGTGAAAGAAAAAATTGAGAAAAGTAAAAGACCACTTTTAATATTCCCCCAAGGAACAAGAGTAAAAATTGATGAAAATCCACCTTTTAAAAAAGGAGTTGGTAGAATTTACAAAGCTCTAAATTTACCATGTATTCCTGTGGCTCTTAATACTGGTAAAGTTTGGCCAAAGAATAGTTTTATGAAATATCCAGGTGATATTCATATTTCATTTTTAGAGCCAATTATGTCGGGTAAAGATAATGAAGATTTTACAAAAGATATTGAAAATCAAATTTATTCTGAAATAAGAAAATTTTCTTAGTTATTTTCTTCCAAAACCTGGCTTATCAGTATCTTGGCCGGCTTCTATAATTTCTTTTCTTACTTTTTTAGTTGATGAGAAAATCTCTAAAAGTTTTTTACTATCCTTATTTTTTATAGCATCTTTAATTTCATTTAAATTCTTTAAGTAATTGTCCAGAACTTTTAAGATGTTTTCACTATTATCTATAAATATATCTTTCCACATTAAAGGGTCTGATGCTGCAATTCTTGTAAAATCTCTTAATCCACCTGCACTATATTGAATGACATCGTCCTTAAATTTGTCTTCTTTGTTAATTGCTGTTTTTACAATACTGTAAGCTACAGCATGCGGTAAATGGCTGGTTAATGATAAAACATAATCATGGTCTTCAAATGTCATCAGTTTAGTCTTACTTCCAAGCTTGGACCAAAAATTTTCTAAAGATTTTATCTTATTCTCATCTACCTTTTTATCTGCCGATAGTATGCACCATCTATTTTTAAATAAACTTGCAAAACCAGCTTCTGGGCCACTGTATTCTGTTCCAGCTATGGGATGTGAAGCAATCCAATTTACATTTTTAAGATTTAAATTACTAATAATTTTATTAACTTCTTTTTTTGCTGAGCCTGTATCAGTTAAAATTACATTTTCTTTCAAACTAGTATGAATAGATAAAAGTATTTCTTTATAACTACTCAAAGGAGAAGCAATTACTACTAAATCGGAATCCTTAACAACATCTGAAATGTTGTTGCAAATTTCTGCCGAAAAATTCTTTTTCAAATAATCGATAACTTTAGATGATTTATCGTAAACAC
>CACEBP010000032.1 GCA_902557785.1 uncultured Pelagibacteraceae bacterium
TTGATAAGTATATAAAAGAACAATCTTTAAGGGCCCTTAGCTCAGTTGGTAGAGCACCTCCCTTTTAAGGAGGGTGTCGATGGTTCGAGTCCATCAGGGCTCACCAATAATTAGCTTTTAATTGGTGGGTACTTTAAGATTACTTCAGTGATCCATTGATTTAAATTTTCGATTCTTTTTTTACTACTAGGATGAGTACTTAAAAAAACTGGCGGTTCTTTCCCTTTATTTTTTTTAGCCATTCTTTGCCACAATTTTACTGACTCTCTTACGTCAAAACCTGATAAAGATGAAAAAATTAAACCTAAATAATCTGCTTCAGTTTCTTGTTTTCTACCAAATGGATTCATAATTCCTAGTTGAAAAATATCTAAACCAGTGTTTTGTCCAACAGTGTTTCTTGTTCTATTTATAGCTCCACCTAAAAAAATATCAGCAACAGTAGTTCCTAAATTAATAGTCATTGCATGGCTCATTCGTTCAACTGAATGTCTTGCTACAGCGTGAGCTATTTCATGGCCCATCACAATTGATAATGCATCTTTATTTTTTGTTATATTTAACAATCCAGTATAAACAGCAATCTTACCTCCAGGCATACACCAGGCGTTCACAACTTTATCATTGTCAACTAAAATGTAGTCCCATCCAAAATTTTTAGTTGGATCTTCTTTGCCTTGACTCGTAAAAAAAGTACTAACTGCAAATTCCATTTTTTTTCCTATATCTCTAATTTCATTTAATTGTTGACCACTCGTAATTAACTTGGCTTTATTTCTAAATTGTTCATATGCTGCTGCAGCTTGCCTATTTATACGAGCTTCGGGGATTATACTTAGTTGTTTTCTCTCTGTTATAGGGACAGTCGAACAAGAAGGGAAAACTAATGAACAGCAACTACAGCCAAAATAGCCAAGAAATTTTCTTCTATTTATGTTATACATATAAGATTCATGATTTTAAATAATAAATTATTAATTGCAATTTTTATATTAATAATAATTTTCATTATATATTCTAGCTATACTTAAATTATGTCTACACCTAGTGTAAAAAAATCGATTTTTTCAAAAATTAGAAACAATTTTATTGCCGGAATTGTAGTTTTGATACCTATTGGCATCACATTATATCTTACTATTTTTTTGATACGCGTTACTGGAAAAATTATACCAAAAGAAATTAATCCTAATAATTATCTACCATTTAACATACCAGGAGTTGAAATATTAATAGCTTTAATAATTATTACAGTAATAGGCTGGTTATCACTTTCTTTTTTAGGAAAGAAATTTTTTGAACTATTTAATAATGTTTTAAAAAAAATACCTATTTTAAGAACTATTTATTCAGCCATAGGTCAAATGACAGAAAGTTTTACAAAAACTGATAATGACCAGAAAAGTGTTGTGTTGCTAGAATACCCTAGAAAAGGGATTTGGGTTGTTGGCTTTGCCACAAAAGAAAATAAGGGAATAATAAAAGATAAAATTAAAGAGGACATAATTAATGTTTTTATTCCTACAACACCAAATCCAACGAGTGGTTTTCTTTTAATGGTGCCAAAAAAAGATTTAATATACCTCGATATTTCTTTTGAACAAGCTTCAAAATTTATAGTTTCAGCTGGCACTACTAACATAAATTAAATTTCATTTATATTAAGTATTTCCGCTTTATCGAAAAGCTTCAAAAGAAATGAAAATTTTTTTTGATTAATTTCACTACTAATTTTCTTAATATAATTCTCTGCTAAAATAAATAGATCATTGTGGTTAATTGGATCTGCAAATCTAAAATTTTTTACACCACTTTGTTGATAACCTATGAGATCTCCAAAACCTCTTAATTTAAGATCTTCTTCTGCAATAAAAAAACCATCATCAGACTCTTTTAAAATTTTAATTCTTTTTATAGAATTTTTGCTTAAACCATCTTTATATAACAAAATACATATACCTTGTTTTAAACCTCTTCCAACCCTTCCTCTTAATTGATGCAGTTGTGCAAGACCAAATTTATTTGCATTTTCAATAATTATTAGATTTGCATTCGGAAAATCAATACCTACCTCTATTACGGTAGTGGAAACCAGTATTGATATTTCTTTATTTAAAAATTTTTTAAGAACTTTTTGTTTTGCATCTTTTTCTAGAGCTCCATGTATTAGCCCAACTTTGTTCTTAAATTTATTATTGATTAATTCAAACTTTTTTTTTGCAGAAGAATAATCTAGGAAAGATGACTCCTCTATTAGCGGGCAAACCCAAAAAACCTGATTATCAGTTTCAATTTGTTTTTTAATAAAAGGCCAAAGTTCATCAATTTTTTTTTCTGGCTTACTTAAAGTAATTATTTTTTT
>CACEBP010000033.1 GCA_902557785.1 uncultured Pelagibacteraceae bacterium
TGTAATCTTTATTTTCTATCCTCATTATCTTTTATTAAGGACTCTTCCCGCTATATTTTTGAGTTTTTTTATTGTTTTTTTTGTTCTTAACTTAGGATCTGTTATAACAGCAACATCTAAACAATTATTTGCTGGATCTTTTTCTACGGAGAAATCTTTAAATGTTTTTATAACTTCCTTAATCATATTTTGTGCGTTTGAAGCATTTTTCATTAAAGTTTTTATTACCATACTTACATCAACCTCATCATGATTTGGATGCCAACAATCATAGTCTGTAACCATTGCAACTGTGCAATATCTTATTTCTGCTTCTCTCGCTAATTTGGCTTCAGGCATATTGGTCATTCCTATTACGTCAGCTTTCCAAGATCTATATAAATTTGACTCGGCAAAGGTGGAGAATTGAGGTCCTTCCATAACAATATAGGTTCCACCTCTTTGATTTTTTATATTTAATTTTTTAAGTGCTGACTCACAACAATTTGAGAGACCGGGGCTTGTGGGTGTGGCCATAGAAACATGAGCAACAATTTCTTCATCAAAAAACGTTTTTACTCTTGAAAAAGTTCTATCGATAAATTGATCAACTATTACAAAATTTCCGGGCTCTAAATCCTCTTTTAATGATCCTACTGCAGAAACTGAGATTATATCAGTAACACCAAATTGTTTCATCGCATCAATATTAGCTCTAAAATTTATATTTGTTGGATTAATTTTATGTCCTCTTGAATGTCTCGGTATAAAACAAATTTCCTCTTTACCGAATTTTGCAGTTAAAATTTCGTCAGAAGGTTTTCCCCATGGGGTGCTAATTTTTTTCCATTTAGTTTTTTCAAAACCTTCCATTTTATAAAGGCCGCTACCGCCAATTATCCCGAGTTTTCTATTTTTCATGATTTAATTATTAATGCTTTTTTGTTAAAACTTGAAGCAAATTATGGATTTAAAAAAACATATTCGATCTATCCCTAACTATCCAAAAAAGGGAATTTTATTTCGAGATATAACAACGCTTATTAAAAATGCAAAAGCTTTCAAATATACAAATGATAAAATTGTTGAATTAGCAAAAAAAATTGAATTTGATAAAGTTGCTGCTATTGAGTCTAGAGGTTTTGTGTTTGCTTCAACAGTGTCTTATAAATTAGAAAAACCTTTTATTCTTTTAAGAAAAAAAAATAAGTTACCAGCTGATGTTCATTCAATTGATTTTGAACTTGAATATGGGACAGCTACTATTGAAATTCATAAAGACTCTATTGAAAAAGGAGAAAAAATTTTAATAATTGATGATTTAATTGCAACTGGTGGGACCGCAGAGGCAGCTGCAAAAATTATTGAAATTTCAGGGGGGAAAGTAGCAGGTTTTATTTTTGTTATAAATTTATTTGATTTACCGGGAAATGATCTTCTTAAAAAAAAAGGTTATAAGACTGAGAGTTTAATTGAGTTCCCTGGTCATTGATCAATTATTTTTAATAAAATTATCAATATAATCCTTTAGACTGATTTTTCCAAAATATTTATAAATTTTATTTGACAAATTTGTATTTATTAAAGCAGAGGCATATCGTTCACCTGGTCTTTTGGGTAACAATTTTATTTTTAATTTAAACATTTTAGCTACTTGTAAAAGTGTGTAAGATTTCCTATTAGCTATACTGTAGTGTCTGCAAAGATTTTTTTTCCATGCTAAATAACAAATATTTACTGTATCATCGATATGAGTAAATCTTCTAGATTGAGTACCCGGTTTCACCACTGGTAACGCTTTTCTTTTTTTATAATGATCTTCGAAAATACCAATTACTGTTGACATTTGCCCCTCACATATTTGATGCGGGCCGTAGACATTATAAAAATAGATTACTTCGTATTTAAAATTAAACCATTTTTTTAAATTTTCCAACAACTCCAAATTTTTTGCTTTTGAAAAAGAGTACGGTGACAAATTTTTATCATTTCCTTTGTTACCTAAAGATGCAGATGTAGCTGAATAAATAAGTTTTATTTTATTTTCTAAACAAAAGTTAAAAACAGAATTTGAACCAACTGTATTTGAGTCTATGCACTCATTCATATTTAAAAAACTTTGATAAATCCTAGCAAATTCTCCAAAATGAAAAACAGTTTTTATTTTTTTTGGATCTTTTATTAATTTTGCAATATTAACTGTTTTTCCATTTATATATTTGACTCTTGAATTTTTGATATGATTTGATTTTTTTCCAGATGAGTAATTATCGATACTAACTATTTTAAGATTTGTTTTTTTTAAAATTAATTTTATTAAATTTGTACCAACAAATCC
>CACEBP010000034.1 GCA_902557785.1 uncultured Pelagibacteraceae bacterium
TTGTTCCATTTTTATGTGCTATTTTCGCTATTTGAGCTGCTTTATCATATCCAATTTTAGGCGCTAAAGCTGTGACGAGCATTAAAGAATTATCTAATAAATATTTTATTCTTTTTTTATCTGCTTTAATTCCTTTCACACAATATAACGCAAAGGTTTTTGAAGAGTCGCTCATAATTTCAATAGATTGCAAAATATTATGAATAATTAATGGTTTGAAAACATTAAGCTCAAAATGTCCGTGTGAGCCGGCCATAGTAATTCCATTATGATTTCCAATCACTTTAACACAAACCATTGTAACTGCTTCAGACTGAGTTGGATTAACTTTACCTGGCATTATAGATGAGCCAGGTTCATTCGATGGTAAAATTAATTCTCCATAACCTGCTCTAGGACCGGATCCCAAAAACCTGACGTCGTTTGCTATTTTCATTAAACAAACTGCTGTAGTATTTAATGTACCCGAAAAATTTACAATTTCATCATGAGCTGCTAAAGCTGCAAATTTATTACTTGCTGTTTTGAATGGAATTTTAGTAATCTTACTTATTTCTCTTATAATCTGCTTATCGAAATTTTTTCTTGTATTTATACCTGTTCCTACAGCCGTTCCGCCTTGTGCTAAATGGTAAATTTCTTTTAGTGCGCTTTCAATTCTACTGATACACTTTTTTAGTTGAGCATGGTAACCAGAAAATTCTTGACCTAAAGTCAAAGGTGTTGCATCCTGTAAATGAGTTCTTCCAACCTTCACAATATTTTTAAATTCCCTAGATTTTTTCGCCAACTCTTTCTCAAGAAGTTTTAAAGAGGGTAAGAGTTTTTCTTTAGTCTTAATAGCTATAGCGATGTGCATAGCTGTAGGAAAAACATCATTAGTTGATTGAGATTTGTTTACATGATCATTAGGGTGCACTGGATTTTTAGAACCCAATTTGCCTCCCATCATTTGGATAGCTCTGTTAGCTATTACCTCATTCACATTCATATTAGTTTGGGTTCCCGAACCAGTCTGCCAAACTTTTAAGGGAAAATGATCATCATGCTTACCTTTAATTACCTCATCAGCTGCTTTGATAATGTACTTGCTAATTTTTATATCTAAATCTTTATTTTTAGCATTAACAATTGCTGCAGCTTTTTTTACTATTGCGATTGAATGAATTACCAAAGGTCTAACTAAAAAATCTCCGATATTGAAATATTTATTTGACCTTTCAGTAGAAGCTCCCCAATACTTATCACCAGGAACTTTAATTTTTCCAATACTATCAAATTCTATTCTGTATTTCATATTTGATTCTTTGATATAATACACTCTTATTAATAATTATAAAATATAAAGGATTAGAAATGACTAATTTTGAAAGCGTTAGAAAATTTATGGAAACTTTTGGCCAAGAAATCAAAGAAAAAGCAGGATTTCCAAATGATAAAATAACTTCTCTTAGATTTGATTTAATAAAAGAGGAACTCGAGGAACTTAAAGAGGCAATTCATAGGAAAGATATTAAAGAAGTGGCAGACGCTTTAACCGACATTCTCTATGTTACTTATGGAGCTGGGCATGCATTCGGCATTAATCTAGATAAATGTTTTAAAGAAGTGCAAAATTCAAACATGAGTAAACTAGGTTTTGACGGAAAGCCAATTTATAATGATAAAGGAAAAGTGATGAAAGGACCAAATTATTTTAAACCTGATTTGAGTAAGTTTGTAGCATAATGAGAGAAAATTATTATTGGATTCTTTTAGGTATAGCAGTAGGCATAGTTCTTTATATGATTGATAAATACATTTTTTAACAAGTGTTAGACTTTTTAAATAAAAATGCGATTTATATTCTCATTATCCTAATTGGGTTTACTTTAAGATTTTACAATATAAATTTTGACAGCTATTGGTATGATGAAATAATTGGTTTTTGGGTAGCTGATCCTGAACATTCTTTTTCAAAAAGTTTCGAAATTCATAATAGAATTGAAATTAACACTTACACATATCATTTTATCTTAAAAATTTTCTATCATTTTTTTAGTCACGATGTTTCAGCTGGTAGATATCTATCACTCTTTTTTTCTTCAATATCACTTCTCGTAATTCCATTCTTTTTTGAAAATAAAAAGATTAAAGAGTCATACCTTTTAATTTTTTTATTAAGTTTAAATATTTACTTAATATCATATGCACAAGAGGCAAGGGTTTATTCAATTTTATTTTTTTTTTCACTGTGTTCTTTATTATTTTT
>CACEBP010000035.1 GCA_902557785.1 uncultured Pelagibacteraceae bacterium
AATAATTTTATACTTCTTAAAACCCTTTAATCTTAAATGTTTTTTTATTTCAATTATATAACTTTTATTAGTACTTATTATTGGATAATCAAATATTGAATTTTTTATCCTCTCTAAAGTTTTTCCAAATAACGTCCAGTTTCCAAAATCAATAAATTGTTTTGGTTGGTGGTGTTTTTTATCAGACCAGAGTCTTGTACCAGAACCGCCACATAAAATTACTGGACGTATTTTCATTAAATTTTTGAATATTCTTTAACTTCTTTTTTCTTACCTGGATGTGTTGGAGCACCAAGATAAGCGGGACCTACTGTTTGAGCATATTTCCAAATTGTTCCCGAACCAAAACTTGATTTTTTTTCTTTCCACTTTTTTCTTCTAGCTTTTAATTGCGCGCTTGTAAGCCTAACATTAATTAAACCTTTTTTTGCGTCTATATCTATTACATCTCCATTTTTAAGGAGTGCAATAGGTCCCCCCATTGCAGCCTCTGGACCAACGTGGCCAACACAGAAACCTCTAGTAGCTCCTGAGAACCTTCCATCTGTTATAAGTGCAACTTTTTCACCCTTGCCTTGTCCGTAAATAGCCCCAGTTGTTGAAAGCATTTCCCTCATTCCTGGTCCACCTTTTGGACCTTCGTATCTAATTATTATTACATCACCGTCTTTGTACCTTTTTGTTTGAACTGCTTTCATTGCGTCCTCTTCATTGTCAAAACATCTAGCTTTTCCTGTAAATTGTAATTTTTTTAATCCTGCAATTTTTACAATTGCTCCATCTGGAGCTAAGTTACCTTTAAGTCCAACAACTCCACCATCTGGAGAAAGGGGGTTATTATATTCTCTTAAAACTTTTTGGTTAGTATTAAACTTAATATTTGCTAAGTTTTCTTTCATTGTTTTACCTGTAACTGTCATACACTCACCATGAATATATCCTCCGTCATATAAAGTTTTTAATAACATAGGAACGCCGCCAGCTTCCCACATATCTTTTGCTACATATTTTCCACCAGGTTTTAAATCTGCGAGATAAGGTGTTCTTTTAAAAATTTTTGCAACGTCCATTAAGTCAAATTTTACTCCTATCTCATTAGCAAGTGCAGGTAAATGAAGGGCTGCATTAGTAGAGCCTCCAGTTGCGGCCACAATTGTTGCTGCATTTTCTAAAGATTTTTTTGTAACTATTTCTCTTGGTTTAATTTTTTTTTCTAATAAATTCATTACTGCTTGACCACTTTCATAAGCATATTTATCTCTTTCCTCATAAGGGGCTGGCGTTCCAGCTGAATAAGGTAAAGCCAATCCTATCGCTTCAGATACACACGCCATTGTATTAGCTGTAAATTGACCTCCGCAAGCCCCAGCACTTGGACAGGCTACTAATTCTAATTCTCTTAATTCTTCAGAAGACATTTTACCTGAGGAATGCTTGCCTACTGCTTCAAATACATCTACAACCGTAACATCTTTTCCTTTAAATTTTCCTGGCAAAATTGATCCACCATAAATGAACACACTAGGTACATTCAATCTCAACATTGACATCATCAAGCCTGGAAGAGATTTATCACATCCAGCGATACCAACTAACGCATCATAACAATGTCCTCTCACTGTCAGTTCAGCTGAATCGGCTATGACTTCTCTGGAAATTAAAGATGATTTCATTCCCTCATGACCCATGGCAATACCATCTGTTACGGTTATAGTGCAAAATTCTCTTGGCGTTCCACCAGATTGTTTTACTCCTTTTTTTACGGACTGTGCCTGTCGCATTAAAGCTGTATTGCAAGGTGCAGCTTCGTTCCAAGTGGATACCACTCCTACAAACGGCTTCGCTACATCCTGTTCTGTTTCTCCCATTGCATAGTAAAAAGATCTATGTGGAGCTCTATCTGGGCCTAAAGAAGTATGACGACTTGGTAGTTTTTTTTTATCAATTTTAGACATTTAATTAATACTAGTTACAATACTTCTTAATTTTCCATCTTCAATAGTTAATTCTTTAACTAATTTTTTATCATTTTGTACTATTTCTTTAGGTGCATTTGTCACATAAGCCTTATTTTTAAGCTTATTA